>JASEFH010000035.1 GCA_030019205.1 Methanomicrobiales archaeon | reverse complement strand
CAAATCCGGTTCGACGCCATGCTCTCCAGTCCGAGCAGGAAAGCCCTGGACCTGCTTCGGTGGAGAGGACGGAGCCCTACATGCCACAGGGGCCTTCACCGCCGTCCTCTCCCCGGAGCTGCTGGCAGATCTCGCAGATGCGGTTTCCCAGGTCCTGCACTCTACCGTCCCTGAGGTCCTGCGCCAGCTGGCGGATGGAGGTCTTCACCTCCTCCTCGAAAACGATGCGGTATCCGCGCTTCTTCGAGAGGTACTGCGAGACCGCGGAGGGGGCCATATCCAGCATCCGTGCCGCCTCGAGCTGAGAGACGCCGCTTCGTACCAGTTCTTCGGCGATTGCCGCCCGAATCGCCGGAAGCACATCCCATACGATAATCTGGCAGGGGACTTTCATGGTATCACAACATTTAAGGGCTCACAATATTGAATATTGTGTGGAATTCACAATTGTGATTGGCCTCGCGAGTATAAAACACTTGCCGCAGCGGGCGGGTGGGGCATGTCCCCATCGGGAATCTTAACATGGAAGGGGCTTATAACAGTACCTGACGGGAGCACCATGGCAGAAGAGCGGCTCGTGTACATGGACCATGCGGCCACCACCCCGACCGATCCCGACGTCGTGCGGGCGATGAGCCCTTACCTGACGGAGAACTTCGGCAACCCCTCCTCCCTCTACCGCATCGCCCGGGAGGCGCGGGAGGCGGTGGAGCTGGCGCGGCAGAAGGTGGCGGCGGCGATCGGGGCGGATCCGGCGGAGATCTACTTCACCTCCGGCGGGACGGAGGCGGACAACTGGGCGATCAAGGGGGTGGCGTTCGCCAACCGCAGGAAGGGCAGCCACATCGTCACCTCGGCGATCGAGCACCACGCGGTCCTCCACCCCTGCCAGTGGCTGGAGAAGCAGGGATTCCCGGTCACCTACCTGCCCGTGGATGCGGACGGCCTGGTGAACCCGGGCGATCTGGAGAAGGCGATTACAGACGAGACCATCCTGGTCTCGATCATGGCCGCCAACAACGAGATCGGCACCATCCAGCCGATTGCAGAGCTGGGGAGGATCGCCCGCGAGCGCGGGATCTACTTCCACACCGATGCGGTGCAGGCGATCGGGGCGGTTCCGATCGACGTGCGGGCGATGCCGATCGACCTCCTCTCCCTCTCCGCCCACAAGTTCTACGGCCCGAAGGGGACGGGGGCGCTCTTCATCCGCAAAGGGGTGCGGATCGACAACCTGCTCCACGGCGGCGGGCAGGAGCGGAAGCGGCGGGCGAGCACCGAGAACGTCGCCGGCATCGTGGGCCTGGGCAGAGCGATCGAGCGGGCGACGACGGACATCCCCGGGCGGACTGCGCGGATCCGCGCCCTGCGGGACCGGCTCGCATCCGGAATCCTCTCCACCATCCCCCACACGCGCCTGAACGGCCACCCGGAGCTCCGGCTCCCGAACAACGTCAACATCTCCTTCCGCTTCGTCGAGGGGGAGTCGATGCTGCTCCTGCTGGACAGTTACGGAGTCGCCGCCTCCACGGGGAGCGCCTGCACCTCGGGATCGCTCGAGCCCTCCCACGTGCTGATGGCGATCGGGCTTCCCCACGAGATCGCCCACGGGTCGCTGCGGCTGACGCTCGGGGAGGAGAACACCGACGCGGACGTGGACTACGTCCTGTCCGTTCTGCCGAAGGTCGTCTCCCGCCTGCGGGAGATGTCCCCCCTGTACCACCAGTACCGCGAGGAGGAGAAGCATGTACAGCAGTAAAGTGATGGACCACTTCATGAACCCCCGGAACGTGGGGGTGATGGAGAATCCCGACGGTGTCGGCGAGGTGGGGAACCCCGTCTGCGGCGACATCATGAAGATCTTCATCAGGGTCGAGGAGAACCGCATCGTGGATGCGAAGTTCATGACGTTCGGCTGCGGTGCGGCGATCGCCAGCAGCAGCATGGCGACGGAGCTGATCAAGGGCAAGACGCTCGAGGAGGCCTGGGAGGTCTCGAACGCCGCGGTCGCCGAGGCGCTCGAGGGGCTCCCGCCCGTGAAGATGCACTGTTCGGTGCTGGCGGAGGAGGGGATCCACAAGGCGATCAACGACTACCGCACGAAAAAGGGCCTCGAACCCTGGCCCGAGGAGCGGGGCGCCCACCACGCCCTCCACACGGGGGAGGCAGAGGAGCCCTGATGGCGGAGCGGATCCGGGTATGCTGAGCGGACGGGAACGGGAGCGCTACCGGCGGCAGCTCCTGCTCTTCGGTGAGGAGGGGCAGGAGCGGCTGAAGCGGGCACGGGTCTTCATCGCCGGGGCCGGCGGGCTCGGCTCGCCGATCGCGATCTACCTGGCGGCCGCCGGGATCGGGCACATCCGCCTGGTGGACAGCGACGTGGTCGAGCGGACGAACCTGAACCGCCAGATCCTGCACTGGGAGATCGATATCGGGAGACCCAAGGTCCAGTCGGCCGGGGAGAAGCTGGAGCGGATCAATCCCGATATCGAGGTCGAGGTGATCCAGGAGACGCTGGATGCGGGGAACGTGCGGGAGCTGGTCGGGGATGCCGCTGCGATCGTGGATGCGATGGACAACTATGCGGCCCGCTACCTCCTCAACCGCACGGCTCTGGATCTGGGCATCCCCTTCTTCCACGGCGCGATCCGCGGATTCGACGGGCAGGCGACCACGATCCTGCCGGGCAGGACCGCCTGCCTCGCCTGCATCTTCCCGCGCCCGCCACCGGCGGACGTGTTTCCGGTTGTCGGGACCGCCCCGGGGATCATCGGGCTGGTGCAGGCGAACGAGGTGCTGAAGTACTTCCTCAACACCGGGAGCCTCCTTGAGAACCGCCTGCTCCTGTGGAACGGCATGGCGTCGGTGATGGAGGAGGTTGCCGTTGAGCGGAATCCCAGCTGTGCGGAGTGCGCCGCTGTGATATCAGCACATGGAGCGAAATAGCGTGATCGTGACTGTCAGGGCTTTTGCCCGGTTTCAGGACCTGTTCGGGCAGCAGAGCATTATCGAGCTGCCGGAGGGAGCAACACTCCGGGATCTCCTGAATGTCCTGGGGAGCCGCTCGCCGGAGGCCCGGGAAGCGCTGTTCGAAGAGAACCAATCTCTCCGGGACTACGTGATCCTGATGCGGAACCGGCGGCGGGTGGACCATGCAGAAGCAGCGGAAACCCTGCTGCACGACGGCGATGAGATCGCCGTCTTCCCGCCGGTCGCCGGAGGCTGATCCATGATCCGGCTTACGCATGGCGGATGCCGGGAGGATGATCGCGGAAGCCAAGACGCCTGCCATGGGGGCGATCGTGACCTTCCCCGGGATCGTGCGGGACAACGGCCTCGAGCGGATGGAGCTCGAGGTCAACGGGGATGTTGCGGTCCGGGAGTTCGATCCGATCGGGGATGCAGCGGCGGAGCGATTCCGCCTTCGCTCCGTGGACGTCGTGCACCGCATCGGCTCGCTTCAGGTGAATGACAGCATCCTGCCCATCATCGTCGGTGCCGCCCACCGAAAGGAGGCATTTGCAGGCTGCGAGTCCATCCTGGAGCGGATCAAGGAGCGCATCCCCGTCTGGAAGAAGGAGATCGCGCCCCGGGGCGCGCGATGGGCGGAGGGGAATCCGGGACCGTGAAAGGAACGTATGACTCTTATACCGTCGAGAATCTGTGCTCCTCCCGGATATCCGCGTGAATGGTCCTGCTCACCGGTACGACATGCGGCGCATTCGAGCGCCCCCGATCCCTCACCCGAGGGCATGGACGGATTGCGGGTATAGCACTGCTGCGAGGGCAATTTTACAGGCTCACAATCCCGGACTCCAGGGCGTCTTTTCGCTCGCGTGTCTGGAGTGTCCGGACGGCGCTGCAGGGCGGCGGGATCGCAGTCTCGCCGATGCTCCCCGGGGCCGAACCGGGCGGAGTGCAGACCCGTACGAAACTGGATCTGTCCTGTTCCCTGCTAACGAGCGTCGCCGTCCAGAGAGACGGTTCTCCCCCCTGCAGGCGTGGCATCCCCGATGCGATCCAGATCCAGGATGAGATCCTCAGCCGACTGGTAGCGCTGATCCGGGCCCTTCTTCAGGCAGCGGCAGATGATCGGCTCCACGGCAGCCGACGCCGGGACCAGATCCGTTGGCCGCACGGGATCTTTTTCCAGGATTGCCGACGTGATCTCCAGGATCCCCTCTCCGCCGAACGGCTGCCGCCCCGTGACGAGTTCATAGAAGACGACGCCCAGCTGGAAGATGTCCGTCCGCCGGTCGGTATCCCCGAACCGGGAGGGCGCCACCTGTTCGGGTGCTGCATAGGAGGGCGAGAAGCCGACCAGGGTCGGCAGGCGGCAGGCGGCGTGGATCCGGCTCATACCCCAGTCCGTGATCTTCGGTGTCCCGTCCGCCGTCAGGAGGATGTTCTCGGGCTTGATGTCGCGGTGGATCACGCCCCGCCGGTGGGCGTAGGCAAGCCCCTCTGCAATCCCGCGAACCAGCCGCACCGCCTCACAGACGCTGACAGGTTTCTCTATATCCGCCAGCGACCGCTCCACGTACTCCATCTCCACGGCCGGGATCGGCAGGATGTTTGCCCCCGTGATGCGGACGATGTTCTCGTGCTCGAGGTCCTTCCATGCCAGCATCTCCCGCATGAAGCAGGCGCCGGTCGTCTCGCTGGCATCCAGCGGGATCTTGATCGCCACGATCTGCCCGTCGCGGTCTCTCCGCGCTCGGTAGACCTGCGCCAGCCCGCCTGCCGCGATGGGCGTGATCTCCGAATAGGCGTTGCGGAGCGCCGCCGGAATCTCGGCCGCAGGCTGCGGCTGCGTCCCCACAACCGTCTCCGATCCTGCCGGCTCCACTGCGCCCTCCCGCGGGAGCGAACGGACCTGCCAGAGGGATGCAACGGCAGCGGCGGCGAACAGCGCCCCCATGAGAACCGCGGCATCCGCACGGCCCGGCGGTGCGAGGACCTGATACGGCAGCGCCAGCGCCATGACGGCGGAGGCGCCCGCATGATACCCCAGGGTGCCCGAAAGCCGCTGCCCCCACAGGAATCCGATGCCGAGCCCGAGGGCGGCTACGGCCAGCGACACCCCCAGCGCCAGCACCAGGATCGACCACCCCCGCTCCTGGAGATCCGCGGCGTACAGGGAGGCAGCGGTGAGGACGGCGAGGATCAGGTAGAGTACGGCAGCAGCCCTCCAGCGTTTCGGGTTCCCGGGAAGCCCCAGCCGCCGGGAGAAGTCCAGGACCAGCACCACCGCGCCCAGGAGCCCTCCCCCCAGGACCGCCAGGCCCAGGCGGCTGAACGAAAAGCTGCCGGCCTGTCCGAACGGCTCGGCCAGCCGTGCAGAGGACGGCGCCTCTGTGGTCCCCGACGCGAGGGTCGGCTGCGGTGTCGGTTCCAGAGCGGGAGAGTTCGCTGTGGTATCCTGCAGGGGAGTCCGATCGGCATTCCCGGTACCATCGGGGGACGGGGGACTGTCATCCGCTGTCTCCCTCCAGGGCGCTCCGGGCGTGCCGGGCGAGCCGGCAGAGCCGTTCTGCACCCCCCGGTTCGGCGCCTCGGGAGGTCCGGCGGCCAGAGCGGCAGCGACGCAGAGGACTGCCACAGCAAGGCAGACCAGCGCACAGAGCCGCAGGCGCATCTAGCCCTCCCCGGGGAGGTCCACCAGGACGATCAGGGCGGTGTGCGGACCCCTGCCCAGCTCCGCCACGTCCCCGTTTCGTATGGGCACCGCCTGCTCCGGCAACAGGGCTCGCCCGTTCAGCAGGGTGCCCCCGCTGCTCCCCCGGTCTTCGATGAACCAGCGGCCTCCCTCCCGGAAGATCACCGCATGCGGGCGGGAGATCCGGGTGACCGCCGCGTAGGCCGGGGCCAGCGCCAGGTCCGTGTCCGACGGGGTCTGACCGGGTTCGCCGCGCCCGATGCGGATACGGTCGCCGGCCAGGGGAAAGACCAGCCCGTCCTGCGGGCCGGAGACCACGACCAGCGCTGCGCGGCTGCTGGCAAGGGTCCTTCCGATCTCGTCCCGCAGATCCTCCATCCTGCGCCGCACCGCGGCATCCGAGATGGCACTCCGCACCGCGGAGAAGATCCCCAGGTTGCGGAGGATCCGCTCCATGGCTCCCGGCATGAGCGAGAACTTCCAGACCGGCAGGATCCCCCGGGATGTGGGCTGGCCGAAACCGGCCTCCTTCCTCACGAGGCCGATACCGAGGAGCCGGTAGAGGTGCTTCTTGGTGTTCTCGTAGGTGGCATCGGTCTCCTCGGCGATGGTGCGGATGTCCTTTGGCTCCTCCTCGATCGCCCGCAGGATCTTCAGCCGCTGGGGGTGGCCGAGCACCTCCAGGTACTCCGAGAGATCCTCGAGGAAGTCCGCATCGTAGTCCACGGCAAGGGTCTTCTCGCCCTTCCTCTCCGTCCGCTCCATGCCTGCACGTCCGGTACGTACTACTATTGCGCTCCATTGTCATTGTTCTTTGTACGATCTCCGGCAGTTCCACCACGGGACTGCCCGGTCCCACCCGGGAATCGGGGGCATTGTAGGAATATTTCTCCCGCCCGATCCCATGGTTGGTACGAAGGGTCTCATACCCTTCCGGTGGTCGACAGCATGAACAGACGCATTGCAGCGATCGGAATCGGAGCGGTCCTCCTGCTTCTCGTGGCAGCCGCACTGCCGGCAAGCGCCGCCGGCGGGGGGAACGCGCCCGAAGGCAATCCAGGGAATTGCACGGACTGCGGGGAGCACCAGTACCGCCATCGGATCGCCGCCTCCGCAGAGGCCTCCGGGGGCGGAGAGGCGGAGCAGGCCATGCACCGCTATGGAACCGAGCGGGGGGACTGCGATCGGCAGCGGCTGCGGGACGGGAGCGGCGACCGCTGTCCGCGGACCGCCTGAACGTCCCCCCTCATGAAAAAAGTAAAAGTATCTGCAGGCAGATGAAATTCCTGCAGGAGGTTGGCACATGAGAACTGTACTTTCGATTCTACTCATCGGCATGCTGCTCCTGGCCGCGGCGCCGATCGGCGCCCTGGCCGCGAGCGGCGACGCCGGCAGCGGTCCCGGGGGGGCCGCGGACCAGACGCAGTCCCGGATCCGGAACGAGACGGAACTGCGGCAGGGAGACGAGACAGCGGCGGGATTCCAGAACCAGACCGAACAGCGGTTCCGCAACGAGACGGAGGCGGGCGGTGCCGCGGACCGAATCCCGCCCCGGAACGGCACGGATCTCCGCCAGCAGATCCGCGACCGCGAGCACCAGCTCGCGCAGGAGACGAACCAGTCGCCGCTGCAGAACCGCGAGATCCTGGCCAACCAGAACCGCGTGCGGCTCGCGGTGCACGCCCTCCTTCTCATGAAGGACGAACTCGATGGCATCGGCCAGAACGTCTCGGCGATCGCACAGGAGTTCGACAACTCCGTCCAGGCGACCATCCGTGCAGAAGAGCGGATCCGGGAGCGGAATGCCGTGGTGCGGTTCTTTGCGGGCGGGGACGAAGGAGCGGCCGGGGAGATCGACCGCGAGGTGATCCGGAACCGGGAGCGGATCCGCCAGATGGAGCAGCTGGTGGACCAGTGCCGCTGCGACCCCGATGCGCGGGCAGCCCTCCGCGAGCAGCTGCAGGTCATGGCGCAGGAGCAGGATCGGCTCCAGAACCTGGCCCGGCAGGAGAGGGAGGATAAAGGTCTGATCGGCTGGCTGTGGAAGTGATCTCCCTCTTTTTCAATTCGCCTCAGGCGGGAGCTCCGCCATACGGCATCTTCCACGGCATCTGGCGCCCCCGAGCCAGTCCGATCCCTGCCCTCTCCACCTTGTTATCCCCGTCTGCGGGGCCGCCATCGGCACGGCGTTCCCGGGCATCACCCGTCCCGCTGAAGACCGGGGAGCGATCGCTCTCCAACCGCGTCACCGCCCGCAGACCGGACGCCAGCGCAACTCCGGGATCGCGATCCGGGATGCGGCGGGTTTCCTGAAGGAGAAGGGCTATGTCTCCCTCCCGATGCAGGAGCGCCTCGGGGGAAGTGCAGCACGATCGACCGGGAGTGCACGGCATCCGGGAGCCCCGATTCCCGTGCGCCTCCGCAGCTCCACCGTCCCGGCGCTGCGTTCGCGGTTCGAGCAGCCTGCGGTACAGGTCAGGGTCGGGCAGCGGTTGCGGAATGCTTCGATCTCGTCCGCAGCGAGAAAGGGGGGGCAATCCCGCGAGCGCCGCCGGGACGGCGTCGGCGGCACCGCCATCCCTGCGCCGGAGCTTCCGCACGGTGGCGGCGAGGCGTTCCCCGCGAATCGAGGGGGGATCCGCGAGTTCCGTTCCCCTGACAGAAGAATCTCCGGTACTCCGATATGCCTGTTCGACGACTGAAGTGGCGGTTCCTTGCTTGTTATGGGCATGGAATGATCCGGGGCCGGCGCAACCCAGATATTTCGGTCGAATCTAGGCAAAATGAAGGTTTTGGGATTTCTTCAGGGCCCATGAGCTATGAGTTTTTCGGACGCCCGCGAACGACGCGCGATCTGCCGCCCGGCCCGGGCACCGGATCCTCGAAAGGGGGCGCAAATATTCTCGAAAAGCCTATACCCAGCACCAGCATCCGCCCCCCGATCCTGTTCAAAGAGATCCCGGGCAGGGATTACCGAAGTATCATGGATCTCCTGGAGGCGATGTCAGGGATTACGGGCATTCTCGATCGGGAAGGTCAAACACGGGTGATAGACGACAGCCAATCTCGGTACCCGCCCGGATGCCACCGATCCCCGAAGACCGCGGCTCGGATCCGGGCAATCCGCCATCCGTCTTTGAAAGTCGCCCGGATCTCCTGCTGCGTGACCCGGGGGGCCGTTTTCGCCGGGTTCGAGCTCGCTGTAGGCGAGCATGAGGTTAGTCGCTCCCGGCCGCATGACAGCGGCGAGACTCCGGGCGAAGCGCAGGCGATCGGGGGTCGGAGAGGGCGGGGAACAGACCGGCGCAGATGAATAGTATCGATGGCCCGGCTGAAATTCTCCATATCGAGGGCATCCTGCATCAGGAACGCGACAGGAAGATCGCCCCCGGCACAGAATCCGCTCCCCAGACCTTGTGACCGCGCTCAGCGAGAGGGAGGGCATTCTCCCCCTGTCCCTCGCCCGACGTCGAGGACGCCGCCGCGGATCCCCCCGTCTCCCCGAGGAGCACGGACTCCCGCTGTGGTCGGCCCGATCTCCCCGTTCAGACCCTTTATTCGCCTCATCGAAGATGCTCGTACAGGAGTGAAATTGCCCCTCCGGGAAGACGGGGTCTTATCCGTTGTGGACATGGCGTGAACCGGGGCCGCCGGACACCCTTGGCGCGAGACCCGTCGCGGTGGCTAAGAGATGGCACGATGGCCGCGAATAACCAGAATACGGGGATAAAAAAAGACGGTTTACCGCGTTCAGAAGAATTCTGCACAGCCGAACGCGTGCGTTACCGCTGCGATTCCTTCCCTCGCTCGGGAGACCCGGCCAGTTTCCCGTAGACCTCCTCCCCCAGGCACTCCCGCGCGTAGCGGCACCACTGCGCACAGGACAGGATGTCGTTGTAGACGACGAACCCGCAGCGGCTGCACGCCACCTCGCGGTCGTTGCTGAAGAGCTCCACCTCTTCCCCGCACCGGGGGCACTTCTTGATCGAGAGAGTCGGCGTGCGGAGGTTTGCCGCACCGGGGCAACCGGAGAATATGCCGGGCATGATCCAGGAGTTGCACGTCTGCGGTCAAGAGCCTATCCCTGTCCGTCCCCCCGGTACTCCCGGAGGAGCGCATCGGCATACGCGGAGGTCTTCTTCGTGGGGACGTAGTTGAACTGGCGGACCCGTTTCAGGATCTCCTCCCCGATCTCGGCCTCGTCCTTCAGGTGGAGGCGGCGGACATCCTCCAGGATCCAGTCGAGTCTGTCGATGCCCACCTCCTTTCCCTCGACCAGGATCTTGCGGATCTTGATCTCGTGCGGCGGGATGCCGCCGCAGATGGAGCAGTACCTCCCCTCCTTCTCCTCCGTCATGGATCACTCCCGGATCATGGTCAGGGACATCTTGAACCTCGTCGTCGCCGAGAGGGCGTGGGGGGCGTTGGCGGGGAAGATGATCGTCTCTCCCTCCCGCATCGCGTAGGTGGTGCCGGCCACCCAGACCTCGGCCTCCCCGTCCAGGATCGTGACCACGGCATCGTAGGGCGCCGTATGCTCGGAGAGCCCCTCCCCCTCGTCGAAGGCGAAGATGGTGATGCTGCCCGCGGGTTTGTTCACGATCATGCGGCTGGCGACCGTTCCGTCCTGGTAGGCGACCAGGTCTTTCAACGCCAGCGGTTTCCCGCGGATCTCGTCGCGACTCTTCTCTGCCATACCCTTCCTCTGTATCCTATGCTTTCAACCTAGATCCCAAGGTTCTTTCGCTTCGCCTCGATATGCGCCAGCATGGCATCGGCGGCCGCGGCCGCATCCCCTTCCACGAGCAGGGCGCCGCCGGTCATCCCCTTCAGGCCCTCTGTCAGGAGGTGTATCACGCCGGGCGCTCCGCTCGCGGTCGGCACCGGGTTCGCGTGGGTGGGGAGGAGCGCGAGCGCGAAGATCGCATCGATCGTCGCCTTCTGCTCCATGTACTCCGGAGCGGCAGCGACGACGGGCAGGTCGGGGACCGGCACGCCGCCGAGCGCTTCGCTGATGGCATACAGCAGGGCCGCGCACCGCCCGGTATCCGTGCAGGTGCCGTGAGCACCGGTGGGATCCCGTGAGCCGTGCAGAACGCCCCGAGGCCCGCCCCCGCCCGCTCTCTTGCTTCGGGAGCGCAGAGCCCGCCAACCTGCATCGCGGCATTCCCGCAGCCCATCGAGAGCACCAGGATGTCGCGCTGGATCAGCCCCTCCGCCACGGCAACGCTGTGCACGTCCTGGCCGTGGTCCCGCAGGCTGGTGCAGGAGCCGGGCCGCCTGATCCGCGGCTTTCGCCGGATCGTAGTCGATCCGCCCCGCGATCCCTTCGAACGCGACCGGTTCGCTGACCGGGACGAGCCGGAACCGGTACTTCTCCGCGTAGCGGGGATCCAGGGGGAGCGAGCAGTTCATGTCCGCCGCGAATACATCGACACATCCCGTCGCGAGGACCGCCTCCTGTGTGATCCAGTTCCCCGGGTAGCCGTAGAAGACGTAGTCCATGGGCCAGCGCTGGATCATCTCCTGGCCGGTCTCGATGTTCGCGATGATGCGGAGACCCTTTGCTCCCGCAGCCTTCGCCTTCTCCTGCCACTCCGGCCTCCGGGCTGGGTCCACGAGAGCGAATCCCAGGAACGGTTCGTGCCCGTTCGGGAGCACGTTCACGTAATCGGGATCCAGCACCCCGAGGTCCGCCCGCACCGGATGGGGCGGGGCACGCCGAAGAGGGCGTCCTGCAGGTGCTCCAGGACGATCTGGCTCTGGTAGGCCATCGCGATGGAGAGTCGCATCGCTTTTTTGGCCAGGCTGACCTGGTAGCCGTCCACGCTGGTCAGGCCGGAGCCCGTGGCGAGCACCACCTCGTGGTAGATGCCGGCGGGGAAGATGCCGAGTT
>JASEFH010000034.1 GCA_030019205.1 Methanomicrobiales archaeon | reverse complement strand
GTACCAGAGCGTGGTGTGATCCGGTATCTTCTCCGGGAATCCCCGGAACTTCCGGAAGGAGATGCGGTCGTTCGCCTGCCGCTCCATCTCCGGATCCGATAAACCGTGGAAGGACTGCAGAACGAGCATCTTCAGCAGCAGGATCTCATCGGTGTTCGGTTGTCCACCGCTCTCTTTGTCGCTGTTATAGAGATTGCTCAGGATTGGACGAAAAGCCTCCCCGTCGATCAGCGTCTCCAGGTCTGCGAGCCGGTCTCCGAGTCTCTGGATGCGTTTGTGCTCCCCCTTCAGGACAAAATCGGTCAGGGGGTTCATTGCCAGAGAGATCAACGGGCTTAGACATCGCTTTTATGATGCGGGATGGGGTTTATCGCAATCCTGGATATGCTTCTTGCGGTAGATGGCGGAAGACTAATACGATGCGCCAACTCCGACAAACCAGAGCGGGAGCACATAAGCAGAGACCGCGACCATGTTGATGGGGGTGCAACGATGACGGATACGATGAAGGCAAAGATGAAGGTTCCTGCAACCGTGACTGCGGACACGTCATCCTTACGGTAGAGGAAGAATGACCCGACGAGCAGCAACCCAAAAATCCCCGCCGATGTGATGTATGTGAATCCCGAGAGCTGGAACCACGTCCGGGTGATGACATCCCTACCCGAGCCTTCATCCAACCACAGGGAGTTCAAGTCGAGGTTGATCGGCCGTATCAGCGTGGCGAGCAGGGTGAGAATCCCGGGAAGAAGGTGGGTGTCATCGGGGGGGTGAAATTCCCGTTCTTCTACATGTCGCATAACGGCTTTTCCAAGTAAATTTCGCTTTCCATTTTGGCGGATGTCGTCATGCACCCTCCGAAGCCCCTCTTTCAAGGGGATCTGCGCCTCCCATCCCCGCGGGGAGGCGATAGGTCCTGGCCTTATCTGCCGATGTGCGATCCGTCCCGATACCGGGACGGATCATTCCTCCTCCGACATGCGTTTCGCCCCCATCTATCCCAAGCAGCACCGATCGTACCGGCAGCTATGCCCCTTGAAGTGATGCAGAGGATCGGCGAGGCGCCAGGGCCGGATGGATGAACCGTTTAATTCGACCTCCGGCGGGCGCACAATGATCCTGGCGCCGGGACAGGGCGATATCCATCGCGATGGATCTCCGATGGAGAGAGGCAGTCTTCCCCATCCAACAACGAACAGCATCGCCCCTCCGCTCGCCGCTCCTTCAGAGGGATCCGCAGCATACCGCTGCAACCGCGGTCCGGCCCCTCCAGCCACGGCCGTGGACGCGGAAAGGGGGAGGGGGCGGTGGATTCCCCGCGCTGCATGTACGATACTTTATTCAGTCTGCTGACATACCGCTAGAAGGGATGGCATACACGCGGACGGTAGCAGGACTCTCCCTTCTCATCGCGCTCCTTGCGGTTGCCGCGGCATCCGCTGCAGGTCCGGTGGGGACGTCCTCGGGAGAGGAGATAGTGCTGCCCCTAAGCGGGATCGCGGACGGTGATTCGGTGAGCATTACGTTCTCCGCAGTCGATATCCCGTCGGGTGCCGCCGCTCTCAATCTCTCCGGCGTACGACTCCCGTTCACCCTCTCCGGGGGGTGCGTCACGGCATCGGGAGCAGGATTCCGGAGCATCCGCTACGAGATGCAGAAGGGGGAGCAACTCTGGATCCGGCAGTTTCCGGGTTCGGCAGGGGAGGTATCCGATCCCGTCGCAACCGTGGGTGGCGAGTATACCCATCTGCACATCCTCGGGCAGGACCCGCTGGCCCAGGGGAGTGCATGCCTCTCGCTGACGCTCTCAGGCGTCCTGCAGGAGAGTGAAGGCGATCCGATCCGGTTCGCTCTGGACGGAGGAACGGGCGGAGATGTGACCGTCACCGTCACCCGCAACGGCGAGGATCTGGTCGAACGGCGGCTGACGGAGTCTCGTCGAGCGCCGCCCGCGCCTTCGCCGACGGGGTCGCCCACGCCTCCTGTCTTCGCCACCTTGGAGGGCGTACCGGTGACCTACGTGGTAAGTGTCCCCGGAGTGACGGTCAGCGGGGACAATGCTCTTTCTGTGGACCGCCTGAAGGCCCGGGGCGCCCAGTTCATGGTGTCAGTCGCCGAGGATTCGATCGTCATCAGCCGCGAGGCGGCGGTGCTGACGATCGGCTGCAGCAACATCCAGCAGACGGCCCGGAACATCACGGGCGAATTCAAGAGCCTGCGTCTGGCCGGCGGGCCGCAGTATGCCAACCTGAGCTGCGGTGTTGTGGAGGTGTGGCTCGAGGCCTGGTTCGAGCGGATGCCGGTGAATTCCACCGTGCAGGTGGTCCTCCGCGAGGGAGGAGATGCAGAAGCGCTCCAGCGTGCTGCCGACCGGAGCAGACTCGATCTCGTCGCTGTCGCCTATACGGCAGAGATCGCGGGAGTGAATGCCACCCGGCACGGTCCGGCCGCCATCCGCATGAGCATCCCCGCCGCCTGGCTCGACGAGCGCGGCGGGATCAGCAGCATCAGGATCGCCCGGATCGCCGGGGGCGGAGCAGCGGATATCCTCCAGACCACCTACACGGGCCTGAACCAGAAGGGGGATCCGCTCTTTGAGGCGCAGTCCCCTGACGGCCTCTCCTCCTTTGCGCTGGTCGCCGTAAAGGCCCGATCCGTCCCGACCACTCCGAACAATCACTCCCCCATCGCCGTGGCGGAGGAGATCGTGGATGACGCCGCTACCTGGTTCACCGCCAACCTCATCCTGCTCATGGCCCTCGCCTCCCTCATGGTGGTGATCCTGATGCTCGCCTTCTCCCAGTGGCGGTAGGCGGCAATGCGATCGTCCGCCGCCTAAAGGAGGAGCGTGCGATCCAGGATCCTCTCTCCGGCCTGTCCGTCGCCGAAGGGGTTCTCCCAGCCCCGCCGCCGCGCCAGCATCTCCTCCGCCGCGGCCAGGATGCGGCGCGGATCGGTCCCGCCCAGCATGTTCGCGCCCACGTCCACAGTCTCGGGCCGTTCGGTATTCTCCCGCAGGGTGACGCAGGGCACGCCCAGGATGCAGGCCTCCTCCTGCACCCCGCCGGAGTCCGTGAGGACGAGCCGGGCATTCGCCTCGAGCTGCAGGAACTCCAGGAACCCGAGCGGAGGGATGGCCCTGATCCCGCCCGCCTCGATTCCGAACTGCCGCATGCGGCTTGTCGTGCGGGGATGGACGGGGAAGACGACAGGCATACCGACTGTCCGCTGCACATCCCGCAGGCCCGTCAGGATACCCTCCAGGCGGGCACGCTCGTCCACGTTCTCCTCGCGGTGGGCGGTGGTGAGGATGTAGCCGCCGCGTTCGAGACCCAGGGACTCCAGCGCTCGAACCCTGCGGTCCGCGATCTCCCGGTTCTGGCGGACCGCATCCACGATCGTGTTGCCGACGACGGCGATCCGCGCATCCGGGATCCCCTCCGCGAGGAGATGCCGCCGGGCGGTCTTGGTCGGGGCGAAGAGCAGATCGGCTACGTGGTCGGCCACCACACGGTTGATCTCCTCCGGCATGCGGCGATCGAAACTCCGCAGTCCGGCCTCCACATGCCCGACGGGTATGTGGAGCTTCGCCGCAGCGAGGCTGGCGGCGAGCACGGTGTTCGTGTCGCCCTGGACGAGCACGGCATCCGCCCGCTCCCGCAGCAGCACCTCCTCGACACCGCCCATGATCCTTCCCGTCTGGACCGCGTGGCTGGCGGAGCCCACCCCCAGGTTCACGGCGGGCTGCGGCAGCTCGAGCTCGTCGAAGAAGATGCGGTCCATCTCCGGGGAGTAGTGCTGGCCGGTATGCAGCACGCGGTAGTCGACCCCGCGACGTTCGCATGCCCGCACGATCGGCGACATCTTGATGATCTCGGGGCGGGTGCCGAGAACGATGGTGATCATCGCAGTTCCTTCTCGGAGTATTGCACGGATCGGCCCAAAATTCTTTTCCATCGTCTCGGGAATCTGGCCCCCCTGGATGAAGGGGCCTCCGCCCACAATATCTTTAATAATATGCACTGTGTAAGTAGTGCACTGGCATGGAGAAGAGAGGAATTGCTGCACTGGCACTTTTGGTCTGGATGTTTGCCAGCGTTACGATCATCGCGCTGACCGGCTATCCGTATCTGGACGTCTACTTCATCCTGATGCTGCTGGGTCTCGCCCTGATCCTGGAATTCACGGAGTCCTTCTTCTCCCGACCCCGGTATCACTCCTATCTCTGGTTCCTGTTCGCAGCGAACTCTGTGATATTCGTCATCCTGATGGCAGAGAGAATCATGAGGATATTGAGACTATGACGGCTCGACAGATGTACCTGTCTGGAGTACCGAACCGCTCCCCATGTTGGGCGGAGGAACGGCGGGAGGGCGCACTGTGATGCGGGGAGCACGCTACGAGACCTTCGGCATCCTGCTCATGAGTGCGGCATCCCTCCTGCTCTTTGTCGCGCTCCTGCAGGACAGGACGGACTTCCAGCGGACGCTTCTTTCCCTCTACGGCATCAGCGGGGTCCTCGGTGGCATCTTCATCTATACGATCCCCCGCTGGGGAGCCATCGATCTCCGTCTGGCGAACCTCCTTCCCGTGCAGGGCAGCATCAACCTCGCCACGGTCTACAGCTCCCTCGGTGCGCAGGAAAATGCACGTTTCACCCCCTCCAGCGGGAAGCATGCCGCCCCCATGCAGGTGCTCTCCCTGGACGGCGGAGGAGAGCATTACGCTCCCGGCGCAGTCGGCAAGGGGGGCGATCTGCTTGTCACGCCCCTCGGGAACCCCATTCTCCAGGAACTCCGGAAGAACTACCCGTTCATCTTCGTCTCTGATGAGTCCGGCATGCTCTGGGCGATCAAGAAGACCTGCGAGGACATCCTGACCGTTGCGGATGCCGTGGAGACGCGGCGGGAGGGGGATATCGTCCACGTGCAGCTGCATGGCTACCGGCTCTTCAACACCTGCACCCTGATCCAGCAGGCCTCTCCCCGCCACTGCACCCGGTTCCCCTGCCCCATCTGCAGCCTGGTCGCCTGCCTGCTGGCAGAAGGGAGCGGCAGAACCACGAAAATTGAGGACATCTCCCTAAACCGAAAGGATCAGTCGGTCTCCCTTGCGATCTCGATGCAGTAGGGCGTATCCGATCTCACAGCCAGGGATCCACCTGCGGCACAGAACGGGGAGGTACCCCTGCGCTCTCCCGCAGAGCAGCTCGGCGGGAGTAGCGGTCAACGGTGAGAGGGCAGCCGCCGGCGGCTGCGGTTCGGCATCCTCGTGCAGCCACCACTCGAGCGGGGGCGCGCCGGCTCGTTCATAGAGCGGTGAGGAGACGGGGAGAACCGTGCTGCGTCGGCTTCCGACGGGGACGTCCCGAGCGGAGAGGCAGACTCCGCCGCCGGCTCTCCACGGGCATCCAGGAGGCGGATCGGGCGGGCAGGATTGCCGGCGATAACGAGGTTTCCCTGCGGATACGACTTGGTGACGATGGAGCCCGCTCCGACGATCGTGTGATCGCCCAGGTGCACTCCCGGCAGAATGACAGAGTTTGCCCCGATCCAGCACCTATCGCCGATAATGACATCCTTTCCGGGCTGATACGCCTCGAGATCGGAGAAGTCGTGGTTTGCCGTGACGATGGTGACATTGTTCGCGATGTACGAACCCTTCCCGATGACGATCGTGCCCCTGGCATTCTGGTAGTAGGTGCCCATTGCCGGGAAGTTGTTGATATCCTCGGGGCAGAACTCAATATTCTGTGGACTCAGGATCTTGATGAAGGGGGATACCGGCCGGGGGGATGTGGCGGTTGAACCCGAAGATCTTCTGCCAGACGATGATCCGGAGCACCCAGTGCCAGCCGGTGGCGCTCGCATCGAAGTACCGCCCCCGCAGGTACTGCTTGTCGAAGAAGAGCGAGCCGAAGACCCGGAGTAGCGGCAGCAGCAGAACGAAGACCTTCTTCTTGCAGAACGCGGATGGCATGGGGAGAGCCCCAGGATGGTATTTGTAATGGATACTTCCTCTATTTAGTCTTTCTGCCACAGCCCGCCTCGATCGAAGGCTGCGGGCGGGGCTGCGCGAATCGATCCCTGCAAGCAGTCTGCAGAGATGCTGCCTGCCGGTACCCCGCGAAGTGTCAGGAGAGGGGCTGCCTCCCCTCTTCATATCCAGCGGTCTCGCAGGGCGGAGAGTGGGCGCGAGATCCCCAGCTGGTCCAGCAGTCTGCGGGCCTGGACATCCGTACGGATCAGGTGGAGGTAATAGAACAGCCCCAGGGCGACGGCTGCCAGCAGAAGCGTGAGGCGTCCCGCGCCGAGTATCTTCAATACACCGAGCGCCGCAATGGCGGGAACCACGAGAGCCAGCCGCTGCAGCAGGAACTGCCGCACCGCTACCAGAGGCACGCCGGAGAAGTCAAGCACGTTCAGGCAGAGGTAGCCATAGGAGAAGATGCCCGAGACGGCGAAGAGACCGAGCGCGATCCGTGGATCCCCCGCGAGTCCGCCGACGTAGAGAGCGGCGACGCGGGTGCCCAGGTTGAGGGCGTTGACCTTCAGCCCGAAGTCCTGCCGCTCCAGCACCAGATAGAGCGTGCTGAGCGGGGAGGAGATGAACCACACGAACGCCCAGATGCTCAGAATCTGCGCGTAGACTCCGGCCTCCATCCAGACCTCGCCGAAGACCAGCGCGAAGAGGTCCGCCCCGATGATGGTCACCGCCAGGATGGGGAAGATGCCCGCGCCGACCAGCATCCGAAAGGCGCCCTCCGTCAGGGCTCCGAGCCGCCCTTCCAGTTTCGCCTCTGCCGCACGCTGGAAGAAGACCTGGGCGAGCGCCCCGCCGACGAAGAACATCGGGAGCTGCAGGATGCGGAAGCCCAGGGAGTAGAACCCCACGATGGCGGGCGAGAAGAAGGCGGCGAGGAAGAATACAGGGAGCTGCCAGGCGAGGGCGTTCAGCACCGCGGATACGGTATCGAAGAGGGGGAATCTGCGGTAGCGGCGGAAGCCTCCGATCATACTCTGCCAACGCACGCTCTCCCGGAACAGGCGCCTGTCGTCCCGCCAGATCTGGACGCCGAGGATGAGGGTCGATACCAGGTGCCCCAGGAAGTTTGCGCCGATAAGACTCCCGCCAGAGGTGAAACCGGCGAACCCGGCCCCGACCTGGGCGCCCGACATTGTCACGGAGCTGGTCACCCGCGCGGCCGAGAGGCGGCCAAACTGCTTCGTGCGGGAGTTCCAGTAGTTCAGGGCGCTAAAGACGCCCAGAACCAAGACCGTGAGCGAGACTAGCCAGAGGTATGTTTCCAGCTCCGTCGCATTCAGCAGTTCCAGGATCGCCCTCCCTCCTATCCAGAATACGGGGACTGTCAGCAGGCTGAAGAAGGCGGAGAGCGCCAGGGAGAGTCCGAGCAGGTTCGCCCCCTCTGCATCCGAGTGCGGCAGGACGATCGAGAACTCATAGCGCAGGCAGGCGATCATACCCAGAAGACCGGTGATCGCCATGAACAGGGCCAGCAGCCCGAACGCCTCCGGACCGTAGAGCCGGGTGAGGATCGGAGCGACCGCGATCGAGACGAGCTGGGCGGATGTGGTCCCCATCACCAGGCGGATGAGATCGCTGAAGAAGCCCGTCCGCCGCCGCGGCGGAGAGGGGTGAACCGCACTACCCTCCTGCATCATACCTGCCCCCATCCTGTTATCCTGCCCCGCCCTATCAGCGCGCCGCGGAATAATCCCCGCAGGATTCGCTGCCGCGCCCCAGGACGCGCCGGTACACCTCCAGCTCCTGCGCGATCCTCCGCTTCCAGCTCCTCTGCTGCAGGATGGTCTCGCGGGCGCAGGCCCCCAACCGCTCCCGCAGGGCCGGGTCCCGGATCAGGCGCTGCAGACCCTCCGCGAAGGCGCCCACATCCCCCGGCGGGACCGTGATCGCGTTCTCGCCGTTGCGGAAGATCGTGGTCCCTCCGCTGTCGAATACGACCACCGCCCGTCCGCACGCCATCGCCTCCTGGATCGAACGGTTGACGTTGCTGATGGTGGACGTACCCACAACGATGTCCGCAGCGGCGATCTCCTGCCCGATCGCATCGAGCGGCTTCTCCCCGATGAACTCCACCCGATCGGAGAGGCCGCTATCCTTCACCATGCGTTCGAGCTCCGTTCGGAGAGGGCCCGAGCCGGCCAGCTTTAGCAGGGCGCCGTCGCCTCCATCGCAGCGGACCAGTCGATTGAAGGCCTGGATGGCCAGGTCCACCCGTTTGAAGGGGACGAAGCGGTGGTTCGAGAGGATCACGCAGCCATCGGCAGATCCGCGGGCAGGTGGCGGGGCGAACCGATCGGTGTCGATGGCGTGGAACACCACCGTGCAGGGGATTCCCCTTGCCTTCAGCTCGTCCATGAAGGCGGCATCCATGTTGCCGTCGTCCAGCTGGACGACATGATCCGGGCGGACCAGGCGGAAGAGGAGCGCCTGGAGCCCCCGCATGAGCGTCCATGTGACGCGGGGCTGCGTGATGAGGGCCGGTGCCCCCTGGGACGCGATCACCACCGGAACTCTGATCCCCCGTGCCCGCAGCAGCAGCAGCAGGAACTGCCCGAGGATCAGCCCATGGACGTGGACGAGATCGATCCCTTTCCGGCCCGCCACGCGCTTCGCCGCATTCCAGGCATAATAGAGGGCGTTGAGCGTGGGGACACCCGGCACCCTTCTCAAGGCGGGACTTTTTACGAGCACTGCGTCGATCCTCTCGATCGGGACTCCGAGGCGGGCGTCGTACTCCCGGAACTCGCCATCAAGCCGGGGCGCAACTATCGTCTGCTCCCGCAGATGCGGGTTAATCTCTCTCGCCAGCTCACTGACATGCATGGCGTGGCCGCTGTTGTCAGGATAGAACACACCGGCCACCCGCACAATCGAGGCATCCAGCGTCTCCGTTCTTCAGCACCCCCCGCTGCAATGCCGGTTGGGGGGGGCGCTCTTCCGTCCCGCAGACGGGGCCGCGGCATCCACTCTGATGATGCGGGAGACGCCGCGGGCTCTGCCAGCGCTGCAGGAACGATCTACCCGAATCCAGGCTGAATGCTCCAGATGGAACCCTCCCCGTTGACGTAGAGTTTGTTCACCGATGCGTCCCTCTCCAGCCGTTCGAAGTCGTCATGCGTGAACCTGCCCACGCTGGTGTAGAGATCGGTGTAGAGCCTTCTGTCGAACTCCGTGCTCAGCAGGTAGCGGGTCGCCGTGAAGGTCTCGCCGAGCCGTGGGCTCGCAGGATAGTTGAAGTGATCCGGCACCCGCGTGACGTTCCTCTTGATACCCTGCAGATTGGCCTGGCGGCTCCCGACGACGGCATCCGCAAGCCTGTATAGAGGATTCTGGATGTCGGCATAGTAAGCGGGATCTCCGCGGGACTCAAGCAGCCAGTGGGTGGCGACAACGTCCTGCTCTGTGATCTGGGGGTTTGGCCGAAGGATCAGCGGGGAAGGGTAGAGGCTGAAGGTGCTGATCAGGAGTGCGGCGCAGATGACAGTAAATACCGCAGCGAGACGGAGCGGTCTCCCCCGGATATTGAAGGCATAGAAGGTGTAGCCTACGATGACGGGGACCAGGATGAAGACGAGCGGTATGATCCGCTCCGCTGCGATGCTCTCCAGACCCCTGACGATGTTGAAGAGGTAGGCGGCATACACAAGCCCGAAGAAGGCGATGGATCCAAGAATCAGGATAGCCGGGAAGTACGCCTCGCGGGACCGCCGGTACTGCCGGATGATGATGGCAGCGCCGACCAGGCATATTGTGATGTAGATGATATTATGTCCTAGCGAGCGGAACCCGAGATCCAGGAGACCGGCGAAGTCCAGGTTGACCTTCTCCACCCGCATCGCCAGCTCCCCGAATTTGTCCAGGGATTCGCCCGTCATCAGGATATAGTAGAGGCTCCGCACGTTGCTGTGGAACTGGCGGAAGGAGAGGAGCCACGGGACGAAGATGGCTCCGAGGACGGCAACCTCCTTGATCGGCAGATTGAACATCACCATGCCCCGGGTCAGGCGGCGGTGCACTCCGCGCATGTGGAGGATGCGGACAATGCCGATGAAGAGCAGAAGCAGCAGCAGGACTGCCGATCCCAGCGGGTGGAGGAACGGGAAGAGGACCAGACTGACGACCAGCAGGAGCTTGAACTCCTGGCTCCTGATCTCCTTGACGATCAGGTAGAGCACGAACGGCAGCAGGAAGAACGCCCAGCCGTTGGGCATGAAGTAGATGTGGTAGGCACTGTTGAAGACGGCACCGATGGCGGCGAAGGTGAGGAGATTCACCTGCTGCGTCCTGAAGAGGGCATGTGCCAGTGCCACGATGGAGAGCACGTAGAAGACCGAGATCACGGCAGCCAGACAGTTGGTGCAGATCTCCACGGAGAGCCCGCTGACGACGGTGACCGCGGATGCCAGGATGTGGAGCGCCGGATAGTAGTTGGTGGACTCGACATGCCCGAGCGCCACGATATCCCTGACGACCCCCATATGCGAGATGTGGTCTCCTCCGAGGCTGTAGTATCCCCGGATGTAGGGGACGAATAGCAGACTCACCCGGGCAAGAACGATGATGGAGAGGGCAGCAGCCCACGGTGCCCCCCTCCCACTTCCGCCGATGTATGCCTGGCATAGGAGGATGAATATTCCCCCGATCGCGCCGCCGATCAGGAGGATCCATACCAGCGCCGGGGTGGAGCCGTACAAGGAGAACTCGTACCCCTGTGCCGGATGCAGGTAGGCGATCAGATCGGCCGCCACAATGGAGAGGAGACTGCCCCCTGCCAGGAGAGGGAGAATGATGGCGCTGCCTCCTCTCATGGCAGGTCTCTCCCCTGTCTATACTGCCGGATAAACATAAAACACGGCATAAACACCCCGTGCGTGTCTGTAGACCATCTATTCATATAAACTTTTGGTGAATACGGTGCTGCCGCAGGGTCAGAATGCGGTGCGTTCGGGATCCGGTCGGAATCGCAGCAGTAATTTTGTTAATTTATTAAAATTTATCATAAATTAACCATAGTTCCAGCATTTAAGGATAACAACAATAGCATTTGAATAGATATCCGAGATGCAGGGGGAAGCCAGAATTTGCGGCGCAGATAGGTCATGGCCATGGTAAAAATTCGAAATTTTATTTTTCTGCTAAACAATTCATGTTCGAGAACGGTAAGCCCATGTATTCATTTTCCGGGCATTTTCTAATTGGCTTTCTTTGATTATAAATATTATATAAATATTCTTTATTCCAATAAGAATTTAATAAACCTCTATTCAATTTTTTTTCGCAAAAACTTTACTTCAATACCAAAAATCGTAAATTATTATATATTCCTGTTTATTATAAGTTTCAAATAGTGCAAAATTAAACAAATTGTTCGGTGAGGCCATGACAATTGGAAATCGCCAGATAAGGGCCTGTTCGGATCCCACGGAGTATCCGAACAGATACGCAGGGCCCACCTTGCAAAGAAAGACGACCACAGCCGGAATCCGTCGAGCACTGGTTCTCGGGCTGGTAGCGATCCTGGTGCTGGGCGGAGCGGTAATCCCTCCCGTCAGCGCCGCCGAGACCTACGGCGCGGAGTCCAACCCCACCGGCAACCCGATCGGG
>JASEFH010000033.1 GCA_030019205.1 Methanomicrobiales archaeon | reverse complement strand
ACCGACTGCCCGTTCTACTTCGATCCTTACGGCTGCACCCGATCCCTATCGTCCGACGCCCAGGGTCCGCCCTGCCTGGACAATCCAGCCGTCACCTGCCCGATCAAACAGCTGCAGCGGAGGCCGGGGCCGTGATCGCGGAGCGGGTGCAGAGCACCATCCCCGTCCGGGTCGCTCTACTTCTTCCCCTGCGTGCCGTCGACCGATATCCGCGGCTGCATGTGGAACCGCGGGGCCTCGGTGATGGTCTGCAGGCCCGACACCCGGGAGGTCCTCGAGCTGCGGACCGTCCACGAGCTGCTGCACGCCCTCCTGGACGGCGGGCCCCTGGACACCGACCCGGACCTCCCGCCGGCGGATAATATGCACGCCTGGATCCGTGCGTCCGCCGCCCGCTGCCTCGCCCATACCCTGACCCGAATGTTCGGGATCCGGACCGAGGCCTGGCAGCGGCGATACTACCGACACCTGATCCAGGCATGGAGGAACTCGAATGTTTGAAGCATCGTTTACAGCCGAACCGGTCCCGGATCAGCCGCGGACCTATCGGTTCAAAAATACCACGCCCTCGGACGGCTCGGTCCCGAAATGGGACCCGCTGAAAACCCTCTGGACCGTCTTCGAGCAGGGCGTCACCTATCCCTGGCTGAAAATGTCGGACGAGGGCGAGGATCCCTGGACCTACACCTTCCCCGCCGACGGCGTCTATCGGGTCCACCTGAAGCTGAGCGGGGGAGGCGAGACCGGCCAGGCCGACGTGGAGATCACGATCGGGAATCCGCCCGATCCAGAACCGCAGCCCGAACCGCAGCCGGGGCCGGGACCCGAACCAGAACCGGGCCCGGCGCCACAACCCGGTCCCGGCACCATCGACGATCGGGTGCGGGAGATCGTGCGGGACGAACTCGAGAACTACGTCGTCAAGGTCCCCGAGGCGGACGTGGCGGCGGTAGTCCGGAACGTCCTGAAAGAACTATTCGGAGGTCTGTAAAATGGTCGAACTATTCCTCGAACTCGTAATCGGTTTAATCGTCTCGGTTCTCATCGCCGCGGCCTACGCGGTCCTGGGATACCTGCGAACGCCCGGCCAGGAGCTGGACGGAGTAAAGTTTATGGCTACCCTCATTCTCGGCGCGATTCTGGGAGCTCTCTTCTGGTATATCGGGATCGCCGTCACCTTAGAGACACTGGTCGAATACCTGGTTTCCTACGGGTTCCTGCTGATCATTATCGAGAACGCCCTGAAAGCCGGGATCCGCCGCTCGAAGAAATTATCGGCCTTCTTCGAGTTCCTCGGCGAGGTCCTCCGCGGAGCCCCGTCTCCGGGCTGAACTCCCTCGCCCCCGCCCCGGCGGGACCCTCTCCGGAGGGCCGCGGACCGACACCGCGCCGGGGGCCTCCAGCCATGGCAGCGAATAACTCCAAGTACCGCCCCGAGTTCTGCGACGTCGTGCGGATGGCGGCCCGCGACCGCGACGACCCCATGACCTACGACCAGATCACCGCGATCCTCGCCCCCCTCTGCCCGGGCGGGCTGAACATCGACACGGTCCGGGTCTGGCGGCACCGGCACCCCGAGTTCAAGGCGGCCTGCCTGGACGTGAAACAGGTCGCCGTCGCCGTCGTGGAAAATGCCACGTACCGGCACGCGCAGGGCTACTACGTCCCCGAACCCAAGATGGTCGCGGACCCCGCGGAGACAAAAACCCGCACGATCGCCTTCACGGACCCCGCGGGCGGTGCCCACACGATCAAGGTCCCAGCCGGGTTCCGGGTCGAGTCCATCACCCCGCGATGGGTCGCCGGGAGCCACCAGGACCGCCGGCTCCTGCTCCTGAACTGGCAGCCGGATAAGTGGAAAGACACGCAGAAGATCGAACATTCCGGGGAACTGTCCTGGAAGGCCCTGGTGGAGCGGGCGACGGATGGCGGAGACGCAGACGGCTCATAAAGCGGACGTGGCGGCGGTCCTGCGGCGGGCCCAGGCGGATCCCGTCTGGTGGGTCCGGGAGGTCCTGGGGCACGAGCCCTGGAGTAAACAGGTCGAGGTCCTCGAAAGCGTGCGGGACCACCACAAAACCGCCGTCAAGAGCTGCCACGCCGGCGGAAAATCGTTTATCGCGGCGGACGCGGCGCTCTGGTTCCTCTACACGCACCGCCCCTCGCTCGTGATCACGACGGCACCGACCGATCGGCAGGTCCGCGGGATCCTCTGGAAAGAGATCCGGACATCGCACCAGCGGGCTCGGTACCCGCTCGGCGGAACCCTCCTGACCCAGGAACTCAAACTCGACGAGGACTGGTGGGCCTGGGGGTTTACGGCGCCGGAATACGATCCCGACCGGTTCCAGGGATTCCACGCGATCTATCTCCTGGTCGTGGTCGACGAGGCGAGCGGGGTCTCCGAAGAGATCTTCGACGCCATCAACGGGGTCTTGACGAGCGACCAGTCGCGCCTCCTGCTGATCGGGAACCCGACGAACCCCGCCGGGTCGTTCGCGAAGGCCTTCAAGACGCCCGGGACCGCGAAGGTCTCGATCTCGGCGTTCGATACCCCGAACTTCACCGCCTTCGGCATCACGGAACAGGACATCCTGGCCGGCACCTGGGAATCGAAAATCACCCAGGATCTGCCGGCGCCCTATCTCGTGACGCCCCGCTGGGTCGCCGACCGCCTGCAGGAGTGGGGGCGGTCCTCGCCGCTCTATACGGCGAAGGTCCTCGGCCAGTTCCCGACGGCGGGCGACGATACCCTGATCCCGCTCCACTGGATCGAGGCTGCGATCGAGCGGACCCTGCCGCCCGGGATCCCCGAGGAGCTGGGGGTCGACGTCGCCCGGTTCGGCAGCGACGAGACCGTGATCGTCCACCGCCGGGGCCCCGTCGCCCGCATCCGGAAGGTGATCCCGTTCGGCGATACCATGGAGACCGCCGGCCACGTGGTCGTGGCCCTCCGTGACACCGGCGCCACCCGGGCGAAGGTCGACGCCGTCGGGGTCGGCGCCGGGGTCTACGACCGATTGAAGGAACTCGGGCACCCCGTCGAGGAGATGCAGAGCGGCGAGGCGGCTGCCGATTCCGAACGATACGCGAACGCCCGGGCCGAGTGGTGGTGGGGCCTCCGGACCCGGTTCGAGGAGGAGGAGATCGACCTCGAGGACGACGAGAAGCTGGTCGCCCAGCTCTCGAACATCCGGTATAAACTGAACTCCCGTGGCCAGATCCTCATCGAAAGTAAAGACGACATGAAAAAACGCGGGTTACCCAGCCCCGACCGGGCGGACGCTCTCATGCTGACCTTCGCGGTCCCGAAGGCGGCGCCGGCCCTGGCGTTCGGCACGGTCTCCCGGAGATAACGAGCCATGACACTATCCGCACGCATCCGCAACCTGTTCAAGGACCCGCTCCCGGGCCTCCGCGGGTTCAACGGCGCCGGCAGTCGACCGGCCGGCCCGCAAGCCCAGCAGTTAAACCAGATCTTCTACACCGCCACGAAAGGGATCCCCCGCTACGAGGACCTGCTCTCGGTCCGCCTGCTGGAGCTCTCGCACACGGTCTCGATCCCGCTCGACACGATCCTGCAGCAGGTCACCACCACGCCCTGGGCGATCGCGCCGACCGTCGATAAACCGACCTCGAAACACGCGACCGCTGCGGACGCGATCGAAGAGTTCCTGGACGGCGGGTTCAACGGGAACGACACCACGTTCGACGGCCTCTGTAAGCAGTGGCTGATCGATATCCTCTCGATCGACGCCGGGGTCCTGGAACTCGTGCCGGATGCGGACGGCTGGCTCGCCGAGATCTATCCGCGGGACGGGGCCACCTTTACCAAAAACCCGGACAAGCACGGCCGGCTGCCGCCGCCGGGGTCCGACGAACCTGCATACTACCAGGTCGGCATGCAGCTCGGCGTCGCCCAGGGGTCGCTCTTCTACGGCGGTGCCGGGCTGCCGAAAAAAGACGAGTTCCTCCGCGGCCAGCTCGGGACCCTCGGCATGTACGGCTACCGCCCGATCGCGCCGATCCCCTTTTCGAGGGACCAGATCGTCTGGGTCGAAGAGAACCCGCGGACCTGGCGGACCTACGGATTCGGGCGGATCCAGAAGATCCACCGCCTCGTGGAGATCATCCTGAACCAGGATATTAGCAACCTGAAATATTTCCCCTCCAATGAAATTCCCGAGGGGGTCCTGAACCTGGTCGAGGCGAACCAGCCCGAGGTCGACCGGTTCCGGGAATACTGGCAGACCGATATCGCCGGGAATCCGCACAAAATGCCGATCCTGGGCGCGAAGAACCTGCAGTGGATCCCGTTTAGGCCCAACCTCCGCGACCTGCAGTTCCTGGAGTCCCAGCGGTGGTATCATCACCTGGTCTGGATGACCTTCGGCCTGAACCCGAACGAGGTCGGGGACCTAGCAGACGTGAACAGGTCGACGGCCCAGGAGCAGGCCGAGACCGTCTGGCGGCGGACCACGGTCCCCCTGCTCGAACTCCTGGCGGCGGCCATCAACAAGCGGATCCTGCCATACCTGGCGGCATACTGGGAGATCGACGGCGAACTCGCCTTCGTCTGGGACCCGCAAAACCCGATCCTGCTACGGCAGAAACGGCTCGAGCAGGAATCCGATCTCCGGCTCGGCCTGACGACCCCGAACCGGATCCTCCTGGAGCGGGGCGCGGAGCCCGTGCCCTGGGGCGATATGCCGTTCGACGTCTACCAGGCGATCGCCCGCACGCAGCCCGAATGGTTCTTATCGACGCTCCTCGGCATGGAGGCCCCTGAACCTCTCTTCGGCGGCGGGCCCCTGCTCGGCCTGGCTGCACCCGACGACTCGGTCCGGAAAGCCCTGCAGGACCTCAAAGCCTCGAAGGACGACGACCCGCCCGCCTGGAAGACCCGGATCCGTGCCCTGCACCGGATCGTCTCGGGCGTCTTCGCCGACGAGCTCGGGCGGATCGAGATCCCGGAGACGTTCACCCTGGCGGATATCCCGACGATCGTCGACGGGATCCACCTGACCGAACCCCTGCAGAAGGCCGTGCTCGATCCCATGACCGAGGCCCTGCAGCACGGGATCGATCTCGAAGCGGCCCGCCTGGAGGACGAGCTCAAACCGAAAGCCCGGGGGGCCCGGATATCGGTGAAAAAAGACTACGATATCCGGGAGACCTTCGCGTTTCGGGTGCTGCAGCAGCGGGCGGCGATCCACATGCGATCCGTCGAGGACTCGGTTAAAGAACGGGTCCGCGAGACCCTCACCCGGATCGTCGGCGAGGGCGGGAACGTGATCGAGGCCTGGCGGGCCCTGCAGGCGGACCTCGAGGCGGACCACGCCCTCCTGGTGGCGCGGACCGAGATCCTGGGTGCCGCCCGCTACGGGGTCCAGGCGCTCGGCGAGAAGTCGGGCGACCTGGTCGGCGGGAAACTCTGGAAAAGCCGGAAGATCGCCGGCCGCACGCGGGCCTGGCACGCGGCCATGGACGGCACGATCGTCCCGGTCGCGGAGTCATTCACGGTCCCCCAGCTGGGCGTGAAGGGGCAGCCGAGGGACTACCCGCGGCGGGCCTTCGTGGTCGGCGACGACCAGCCGTTCAACTGCATGTGCGATCAGCGCCTGGTCCTCCGCGAGGACCTGCCCGCGGACCTCCGGGCCCTCCGGAGTCTGCACGTGCAACCGGTCCTCTCCGAACGGCAGCAGGAGATCCTGCTGAAGCACGGATATCCCGGGGAGACCCTGCGCGATCTCCTGGACCGCCTGGACAAAGAGCTGAGCAAGAATAAGACCGCCGACCGCCTCGGGATCGGGAAAGCGACCCTGTTCGAGTGGCGGCGGCAGGAAGGGCTCCAGTAGTTCAGTCCGGTTCACCGACCACACTGAACCGGGCTGAACCCATAACCCTATACCGTTCTATCCTTACTGCAGATGCCAGAACGTCGCATCAAATCGGTATCGGTCGACCCGAAGCAGGTCAAGATCTGGCGGGCGCCCCTCCGCGGCGACGGTCCCGAGACGATCTACGTCGACGTTCCGGTCTCATCGCTCAGCGTGGACCGGGACGGGGACCAGTTCTCGGAGGCGGGTCTCCAGGCGCTCCTGGCCGCCGTCAAGACCGGCCGGGTCCCGCTCTACGCGAACCACGGGCGGGGACCCTCCGGGATGGCCGAGTATCGGTTCGAGGATATTTTCGGCGTCTGGAACGACGGGCGGATCGTGGACGGCGTGCTTCGTGCCGTCGCCGCGCTCGATCCCTACGACTACCGCTCCCAGGTCCTGGAGGGAAAGATCCAGGCCGGCCTGCCCCTGGGGTGGAGCGTCGGGTTCATCCCGACCGTCTCCAGCCCCCGGAAAGAGGGCGGCTGGACCTTCGACGACGCGGACCTCCTGGAGATCTCCGTCGTGGGGATCCCGTCGAACCCCGATGCCGTCAGCGCCGCGATCGCCGCGGTCGCTAAATCCTTTCTAACGGAGCCAGAAATGCCCGAAGACGACCTTATCCACAAGAAGAAACAGGGCGACGACGAGGAGGAGGAGAAACCCTCCGACGAGGAAAAGCCCGAAGGCGAGGACGAGGAGAAGGAGCAGAAACCCTGTTCCGGTGACGACGATGAGGAGAAGGGCGTCCAGGTCCTGGACGAGGCCCAGATCCGGCAGATCGTCGCCGACGAGATGCACAAAGCCCTCGAGCCCGTGCTCGACCGCCTGAAAGCCCTCGACGCCCTGCCTGCGATCCAGGCGTCCCTGGCGGCGTCAAAAACCGCCCGGAAGACTGCCGAACCTCGCGGGATCGTCGTCGTCCGCGAACCGAAGACAGAACAGAAGGCCGCACCGCCGGCCGAGCCCGGTCTCGAGTTCGTGCCGGCCTACTAAAGGAGGTATCAAGAAACCATGCCAGCCATCCGCGACGTGCTCGGACTCCGCAAGGACCCGGGCCGCACCTTTGAAGCGATGTGGGAACGCCACGGGTTCCGCGCCCTGTCCAGCGGGTTCACGCCGTCGATCCAGTCCATGTTCTACGGCAAGCCCGAGAACGTCGAGAAAGCCCGCGGGCTCACCCAGCGCGGCATCCAGAAGTTCATCGGCGCCATGGAGCAGAAACAGGTCACCAGCACAACGGTCACCGACGCCGTGCCGATCGCCTTCGACCCCGAGATCCTGGACATCATGCGGAAAGACGCGCCGCTCCTGGCCCGCCTGCCGCAGGTCGGATATCGTGGATACACCGTTCGGACGAACGTCATCAGCGCCCGCGACGCCCCCCGCGGCTGGGTCTCGGAGGCGAACTCCCTCGACCTGTCCACCGTCACGAACGAGTTCACCCTCGCCGACACCGACTACGACATGAAGATCTACGTCGACGCGGTGAACGTCGGCGACTTCGCCGAACGCGGCGCCGAGGGGGGATACGTGCCCGTGCGGGAGACCGCGCTCGGTGCCCGCGTCTCCGAATACCTGCAGTATAAGGAGCAGGCGATCCTCTACGGCGACCACTCCCAGGCCCTCCAGGACGGCAGCCCCGGCGACGCGAACGTCTTCGACGGCATGAGCGTCCACGCCACGACCGGCGGCAACAACATCGACAAATCCGGCGTCAACCTGGCCGCCTCCGACGCCCTCCTGAAGGATATCAAGGCCGAGGTAAAAGACCTGCTGCAGAACGCGAACGTCAGCAAGGGCGACTTGGAGATCTGGACCAGCCACACGCTGTTCGACGAGCTCGAGAACGAGATGCAGGTCCGGGCGATCATCGACAACAACGCGAACTCGTTCAACTACGGGTTCGAGATCATCTACATCAGCGGGGTCCCCGTGATCGCCAGCCACAACGTCACCGAGCATACCTATACCGACGCCCAGCCCGTCACCTATACTATCGGCAGCGAGGGCGACGTGTTCATCGTCAACAAGCGGGCGAGCTACTACGCCAGCCTGGCGCCGCTGTTCTTGCTGCCCCTGGGCCGGATCGGGCTCGCCGAGCACTTCGCTCTCGGGGAGTACGGGACCTACGTGGACCGCAGCCAGGGCGTCTTCGGCAAGTGGCTCTACGACTACGCGATCTGAGGGGGGAGCGAGATGACCATTCTCGCCCGCCCCCGGGCTGACCCGGATATCGTCGTGGCCGTCGAGGTGTTCCGGAAGACGGGTGTCATCGAGGGTATCGCCACATCCTGCGACCTGGTGATCGAGCCCGAGGTCGAATACGCATCCGTCCCGGCGGTCCTGGGGATCCCGCAGCTGATCCCGGGCGCCGAGTCCGCCAGCACGAAGATCTCCAGCTTCGAGATCACCGCCCAGGACGTAGACGAGATCACCGTCACCGTCCACGTGGACCAGGCCCCCGGCGGCGGGAAGAGCAACGGCATCCTGTTCTACGGCGGGCTGATCGGGATCCCGGCGAGGTGATACCATGCACCTCGTCCGCCCGCGCACGAACCCGAACATCACCGCCGCCGTCGAGGGGTTCGCGGTCTTCGCCGATATCACCGGCATCCCGCAGGTCCTGACCGGCACCGTCACTGCCGGCGCCACGGCGAACGGGACCCTGGTGATCCGCCTGACCGCCAACGGCATGACGGGATCGCCGATCGACACGAACGTCCCCGTCCTCCAGGACGACGACGTGGCGGCCGTCGCCGAGAAGATCGCCGAAGAGCTCGGCAAGGATACGGACATCGCGGCCTGGTTCGACATCGCGGTGGACGGCGCCGCGATCGTCCTCACGCGGAAGACCTGGGCCGAGAACGACGCCACCATGGCGATCGCCGTCCAGGACGCCGACAGCACCAGTGTCGCGATGGACAGCGACATCACGACCGAAGGCACTCTCTACGACTTCTGCGACCTGGTGATCCCGATCGCCGGTACATACGTCGACGAGGTACCTGTCACCGTGGGGATCCCGCAGCTCGAACCCGGCGACGGCGCCGCCTGCACGAAGATCGAGAGCTGGGAGATCGTGCACCAGACGGAGGAACGGATCGAGGTCCGGGTCCGCCTGGACACCGCCCCCGGCGCCGGGAAGTCGGCGACGGTCTCGCTCTACTGCGGCCTGCTGGGACAGCCGGTGCGGAGGTAACCATGGCCCGCGTCCTGCACGTGAAGAACGGTATCCCGGTGCCGGCAGACCGGGAGAAAGATCAGGAGGACCGCGATGACCCGCGGCGTGAACCCGAGCGCGATTGAATCGATCCCCGTCCCGGACACTGATCCCGTCTACTCGACGGCGATCGACATGCGCACGATCGGGAAGATTCTCGTGAAGGTGACGAACAACACCGACAAGCAGGTCGCCGTCGTCCTGGAGAGGACCACCTTCGACGACCCGGACTTCGATGCCCCGGTCGCCACGGCCGGCGTGGACCTGGCGGCCGACGCCACGACCTACGTCGTCGAATCCGATCCCTGGTCCTGGGTCCGGGTGAAGGCGACCGCCGCCGAAGCACCGGCCGGCGGGAGCACCGTCGACCTGGTCTGGGAGTTCCGGCACGGGAGGGACTGATCCATGGTTTACGGTGACGCATCCCGGGCGATCGCGCTGAGCGGCGTCACGCATGCCGACCTCGGGCTCGACGACGACGGGGCCCTGACCGGCCTCGCCGACGCCCTCCTGGACCAGGCGGCCGGCCTGATCGATACCTACTGCGGGCGGGACTTCGCCCTGCATGAAGACGTCGAGGAGACTCTCGACGGGAACGGGCGGGACCGGATCCGCCTGGCCGGGTTCCCGGTCTCCGCCCTGACGACCGTCACCCTGGACGGCCGACCCCTCACGGAAGGCACCGACTTTTACGTGAAGACCGACGCGGGGATCCTGGTCCGGATGGACGGCGGCACCTGGACCCGCGGGTTCCAGAACCTGGCCGTCGTCTACAGTTACGGATACGCCGTACCGCCGCCCGCGATCGTCCGACTCGCCGAGGAGATGGCGATCTCTGCCCTGCAGAAAGGGAAACGGGACCGCCAGATCGCCGGCGGGGTCGCGTCGGTATCCATGGACGGTTTTTCGATCTCGTTCTCGGCGATGGCGGCGGCCATGAACCTCACCGCGGAGATGCAGCAGGTGCTCGACCGCTTCCGCGTGACGGGGGGCGCCTGAGATGGTCGAGTTCACCCGCGAGGACGTGGAGAAGATCACCGAGACCTACGCGATCGTCAAGGACCTCAAAGAGAAGGTCGATACCTGCCTCGACGACCACGAGGACCGGCTCCGCGTCCTGGAGGCGCAGCGCCACCGCTGGCTCGGACGGGACGGGATCATCGTGGGCGGGATCTCTATGGGGGTCGCCCTGGTGATCGCGTTCTTTTCCTGGCTGCTCGGGAGGTTCGGATCACCATGATCGACGGTCTCGTGCAGGCCGGGGGAAAACCGGCACTCCTGGTGCAGTGTATTTCGGCAGTATTCGACGCCGATGATACCCTGGACCCTACCGCCTCCACCTGGATCCTGCAGGTGGTCAAAACCATACTCTCCAGCCCGTCAGAGAAGGAATTACGAAGGATGGAAGGTCGCGGGATCGACGCTTCAATGCTCGCCACGGTCCCGTCCACCCTGACCATCCGATCCGAACGGGAAGGGGTGGCCGACCAGGTCCTCCGCCTGCCCGGGATCTCGAGCTTCACCGTCACGCAGCCGGGCGGCGTCTGGACCGTCACGATCGGCGCCAACAGTTACCCGGTCGCGTTCTCGGGGGCGTCGGTCCTCCTGGAGGGATATCCCGGGGAGGTCCGGCAGTACGTCGTGGCGGACGTGCGGCGGGTCGAGCACCCGTTCGCGCCCGGCCTGGTAAAAAATACGCTCTACCTGCGGGAACTCCCGGGGCGGCAGCCATGAGCTACGAGATCCGCCGGACCGTCGTCAACTTCCCCGACCACCCGGCGATCGTCTCGGAAGAACTGTTCAAGGCAGCCCTGCGGACCCGCGACCTCTGGCGGGACAACCTGGACGCCGGGAAAGGCGCCCTCGGGGACCACGGGCGGCCCTACGTCTCCACGGGCGAGGCCGTCAACCGGACGACCGTCTACCCCGAAGAACCGGGCGCGATGGTCTACGACGTGGTCGGGGAAACGATCCAGCACGTGATCGCGGAGTTCGGACGGCGGCCCGGGGCGAAGATGCCGCCGCACGACGCCATCGCCGCGTGGTGCCGCCTGCAGGGTCTGGTCCCGAACGAGGGGGAGACCTTCGACGAGATGGTGCTGAACATCCGGCGCCACATCGCGGTCCACGGTCTGACGGCCTTCGCGCCGCTGCAGCTGGCCGTCGACACCATCGCCCCGACCGTCGAACGGGCAATCGAGCGCCGCATCCGCGAGGGCGAAAAGAGAGCCCAGCAGTACCGCCAGGGCATCCTGGACCGATAACCGAACACCGGACCGGCCGCGAACGAGCAGCCGATTCAAGAGAAACCGAACGAGGTGATATATGGGAACTACCGTTTCTTCTGACGCTTTATCCGAGACCATCGTCCGCGACCTCTGGCGCGACCTGCTCCGGCTCGCCGTCGCGGGCGGGGCCATCACCGACCCGAAAACCGCCAGCCGGCCGCCGGGATCGCCGATGGTCGTGACCGCCTTCCCCGACCGCAACCGGTTTTATCCGCACGTCGTGGTCGCGGAGGCGTCCGATAGTGCCGAACGGCCGGACCTCCGGGCGGACCTCTGGAAACACCAGTACGCCGTCGCCCTGGAGATCCACGCCGAGACGAACACGCACCTGTACCGGATCCGCGACCAGCTGACCGGCTGGATCGAGTCGAACCCCCGCACCCTGGAACTCGCCGGGTTCGTGGACACGGCGATCGGGCAGTCGATCAGCACGACCTGGGATGCAGGTTCCGCCGTCAAGTCCTGGCGGATCCGGGTGCAGGGGCTGGTCTACACCAACCCGCCGACATCCGCCCTGATCCGGATCCTGGCGCGGGCCGGACCGGCGGCCGTGTTCGCCAGCGAGAACCCGGTGCTCGGTGCCGGCGAGCCCGGACGCGAAACCGATACCGGCAGAATCAAGATCGGAGACGGCAGCGCCTCCTGGAACGTGCTGCCCTACTACGGAGAGTAACACCATGACCGAACGCTATCTCCTGGCGTCCCAGCGGCAGATCAGCTGGGGCGACGAGGGGGTCACCCCCTACGTCAAAGCAGCGACCCTGACGAACCCCTTCGGCCTGATCGTCGACGACGTGACGTTCCCGAAAGTCAACCCGAAGACCGCGAAGGCGACGGCCGGCGGGATCCGGGGGCCGCACCTGTTCAGCAAAGACGAATACGACCTGAGCTTCACGGTCCCGTTCGAGATCCTGGACGATAAAGTGCCGTTCCAGTGCGCGATCGGGCCCGATTCGCCGGTCTCCGGCACGGGCTACACGGGCACGAAGTTCACGAGCGCGGATATCCTGGAGACCGTGACCGTCGAACGGTGCCAGCGGGACGCCGCCCTGATCGAAGACTACGTCGGGTGCAAGGCCGATCTCACGCTATCGGCCCGGCGCGGCGAGGCCCTGAAAGCGACCATGGACTTCGTCGCCGCGATCCTGGACGTCGATTATGCCGCCGGCAGTTTCCCGCCGGTCACGGTCCCGACGCTCCAGCCCTACCGGTTCTGGATGCTCGGGGAAGTGACGGTCGGCGGGACACCGCTCGCCAATATCAATTCGTTCGACCTCGCCTGGAAGAACGGGCTGGCGGCCCGCGGGCACGCCGGCGACGCCACCCGGAACGCCTACTGCATCGTCGAGGAGGAGGCCGAAGGCCGGTACGACATGCGACTCGGCGTCACGATCCTGGATACCAGCCTCTACCAGGACTGCATCGAGGACGCCGCCGCGGTCGACGTGGTGATCCCGCTCCTGCGGGACGGGGCCGCCAGCTGGGCCGCCTGCTTGGATGGGATGCAGATCACGCTCTCCGACTGCGTGATCCTGGACGCCCCGGTCTCCTCGCCGGCGAAGGGCGACCTGCAGGCGGAGATCGTGCTCGGACCGCTGGGAACGACCGAAGTCGAGATCCGGGTGCCGTCCGCATGATCGCGAAGCGCATGGAGGCGAAGCCGGAATGACCGCCGAACTGACCTGGACCCAGGCGCTCGAGGCGTTCGAGCGGCAGCGGCAGGAGACCCGGACCCTGGCATTCGACGTGCCGGGAGGCGAGATCCGTTTTGTGATCCGGGCCCTGACCCAGCTGGAAAAAGACCAGCTGGAGGCGAAGGCGCTCCGCGGCCGGTCCCGGAACCGGGGCGGCGCGATCGGGCCCGACGAGATCCGGACCGTGAAAGTCGAGACCATCAAGGCGGGGATCGTCGAAGGTCCCGCCGGGTTCCAGCCGACCGCCGAGAACATCGCAGCGCTGCCGGCCCACGTTCGGGACGGCCTGGCGGACGCGATCGGCACATTCCACGAGCTCGACGAGGAGACGCAGCGGTCCTTTCGAGTTGTGGGGGCGGGGGCTGGCGATCGAGCCGACTGATGCCTGGGAGTCCCGGGTGATGCAGGATTCTGTCCTGTGGTCGGAGTACGGCTGCCCGTTCGATCTGCGGGCGGTCCTGCCCGTCCGGGAATACCGGGCCCACCTGGCGATCCTGAAAGGCAAAGGGGATAAAATGGACGAAGAACGGCGGAAGAACGAACGACGGTTCCGGAGGCGGTAACAGCATGGTCGTCATCTCCGAACTGATCGCCCGCTACGCGGCCCAGGGATACCAGCAGGTCGTCGACGCGGAGAATCGAGTCCGGAAAGCCATCTCGGAGACGGCGCGGACCGCGGCAGCGGACGAAGGGAAAACCCAGCGGTGGATGGAACGCCACAAGTCGGCCCTGCAGTCGATCGGGCTCGCCGCCTCCGGCGCCATGGCGGCGATCATCGCGCTCTCCCCGGACCTCCGGGCGGCGCTCGGAGAGACGTATCTCTGGTTTTCCATGCTCGCCATGGAGATCGGGGAGACCTGGGCGCCGGCCTTCGACTGGCTGGCGGAGAAAGCGGAGGCGCTTTACGAGTGGTTCGACTCCCTGCCGGAACCGGTCCAGGACGTTATCGCCTGGGGGGCGCTCCTGGTGCTCGGGCTGCTCGCCATCGCCGGGGCGGCCGCCACGGCCGCCTGGATACTCCCGATCCTGAGCGGCGGGTTCGGCCTGCTCGGCGGGTCGTTCCTGGTGGCGAAATTCGGGGCCCTGGCCGCCCTCCTCGGCATGTCCACCCTGGCGCTCGGGTTATCGATCCTGGCCGGCCTGGTGCTGGGCGGGATCGTGGTCTGGGGTCTCTGGAAACTCGGCATCATCCAGGCGGTCGAGGACGCCGGCGCGGCGTTCGGCCGCTGGCTGCACAATGCCCTCACGATCCTGGGGAATTTTAAGGATAACGTCGTGCAGTGGCTGCAGCTCGTGGCCGCCACGGCCAGCGTCTGGGGGGCGCAGTTCGCCCTGAACTGGGTGAACGCCGTCATCCAGAACGTCCCGATCCTGGGGGAGAAGCTGGGCGGGCTCCTGGACCCGATCCGCCAGCAGCTGGAGACGGCCCGGGCCACGATGGAGGCCGGCTGGGCGGACTGGAACGCACGGGGCGGGTTCGCGGAGGGCTTGACCGTCGGCGTGCAGACCGGACCCGTCACCGTGAACCGCACGGTCTCGGACCTGATCGGCGGTGCGGACGCGGCCCTGTTCGGCCTGGTCGACGCCCTGACCGGGACATCGGACGCGATCGACGACGAGCAGGCCCGCATGCAGGAACTCCTGCAGACCCTCGGCCCGGACACCTCGAAGACGGCGGAGCAGTTCGCCGCCAGCATGACATCAATGCAGTCGAACATCTCCACGACCGCCCGGACCACGGAGACCGAGACGGCGAAGGTCCATACTGCAGTCGCATCGACCTTTACCGACCTGGTGAACCGCTCGCCCGTCTGGGGATCGGACCTCATGGGGAAGTTCATCGACGGCGTGCGGTCCCGCATGCCGCAGCTCCAGGCGGAACTATCCGCGATCCGGGCTATGATCGAGGCGGCCCTGTCGTTCGATATCGCCGAGAACGACCGCCTGGCCGAACAGTGGGGCCGCGATATGGTGACGCATTTTAACCGCGGCGCGCGGGCGATCCCGGTAGCCGCACCGGCACCGGCAGGCGGCGGCGGGACCACGGTCCACGTCACGGTCGAACGGGGCGCCGTCCAGATCTCCGGGTCCGACGCCCGCGGCATGGACGAACAGAAACTCGCCCGATACGTCTCGGACGCGATCGGGAAAGCACTCCGGGGGCGGTCCTGATATGGGATACCAGGACGTCCGGCTGCAGAAACTCGGGGTCGTCGTGGCCTACTTCTGCCCGGTCCAGGAGATCACGCCGGTCCTGAAAAACAACCTGTTCGCCCAGGACCGCTCGAATGATAAAGGGACGGTCCTGAAAGACAAGCGGATGTGGCACCACGAGATCGTGGTCCAGGGGGAGTTCCTCCACACGGACGAACTCCCGGACGACCACGCGGAAGGGCTGCGGTCCCTGTTCGGGGTGCCGGACGTGACGCCGGCCATGCAGCTGCGCCGGGTGGTAGCGTTCGCCCTGGGCGTCGGCGGGTCGTTCGACCTGTACGTGAACGACGACGCTTATACCGGTAAAATCACGGGCCAGCAGCACTATACCCACGGGGGGAACGTCTACCCGCAGGTGGCGATCGACGAGATCCGGCCGATCATCACCGGCGCCCACGCACGCGCCATCCCCTACACGGTGAAGTTCATCGCGGGGATCCCGACGGGAGGGTCCTGAGATGCTGGCCGGCTGGGGCGCTCCGAAAGTCACGATCACGATCGACCATACCCAGATCGGGGAGGACCTGCAGAACTTCCCCCTGGCCGTGGTCCTCTCGGACTCCGCCGGGTCGACCGGGACGAACCTCCGGCCGGTCGTGACCGACCTCGGGACCGACTACCGGAAACTGGCGATCGCGACGGCGGAGGATACCGAGTGTTACGTCGAGGTCGCGGAATGGAGCCCGGCGGACGGATTCGGGCTGCTCTACGTGAAAGTTCCCTCGATCTCGGCGACCGAGGATACGGTCCTGTATCTCTACTACGACCCGGACCACGCCGA
>JASEFH010000032.1 GCA_030019205.1 Methanomicrobiales archaeon | reverse complement strand
GGCCATGACCGGGGCTGAGGGTTCGCAAGGGACTTATAGTTTTGGGATGTCCTCAAAGGATATTTTCTGAGCAGGACAGAATCCTGTGCCGGGCAGATCCTGCTGACGCAGGAGCCGGATGGCCCAAAGAGCCGCTTCAGGGAAGGATGGTCGTTCCCGCCCTGCCTTCCAGGGCTGCCGCTGCAAGGGGCGGCGTGGTGATGATCGTGCGCTCTCCGCCGCTTCGAACGAAACGGACTGCAGCCTCGATCTTGGGGCCCATGCTGCCGGGCGGGAACTGCCCCGCCTTCTGGTGACATGTTGCCTCCTCCGCCGTCACCTCGACCAGTTCCTCCTGATCAGGTCTGCCGTAGTTGAGGTAGACCTTCTCGACATCGGTCAGGATGAGAAGCGTATCCGCTCCGATCAGACCTGCGAAAAGACCTGCGGAGAGATCCTTGTCGATGACCGCCTCCACCCCTTGGAGACATCCGCGTGCATCCCGAACGACGGGGATGCCTCCGCCGCCGCACGCGACTACGATGGCGCCTTCGTTGAAGAGGGTGGCGATCGCCTCCCCTTCCAGGATCTCACGCGGCTCCGGGGAGGGGACGACCCTCCGATAGCCTCTGCCGCTGTCCTGCATCACGGTCCATCCCTTCTCGCTCCGGAGTTTCACCGCCTCCATCGCGGTGTAGTAGGGGCCGATTGGTTTGCTCGGATTCTGGAATGCCGGATCCCGGCTGTCCACCAGAACCTGGGTGAGCAGGGTGACCGTGGGCACGTGGATGCCGGCGGATGAGAGGACGTTCGTGAGGGAGTTCTGGATCATGTAGCCGATCATCCCCTGGCTTTCGGCACCGCAGACATCGAGCGGCATGGGCGGGAGAACGTGCTTGGCCAGCTCGTTCTTCAGCAGGATGTCCCCGACCTGCGGACCGTTCCCGTGGGTGATGGCAATCCTGCAGCCGCTCCGTATCAGCGGCAGAAGATGTTCTGCGGTCTCCTGCACGTTCTCGAACTGCTCCTCCTTCGTGCCGCTCTCCTTGTGCCTCAGGATGGCATTGCCCCCCAGTGCGACGAGCACTCTCCTCTCTCTCATCATCGTTCAGTGCGGGGGATGGCCATATAAACCTGGTGAATATTCCGCGTTCGGAACGATCCCCTCTCCCGCACAGGATCCCATCTGTTTTATTAATAGTTGCAGGGCATACACTTCAGAATAGCAGGAATGCGCATACTCCTCATTCAGAACGAAACGGTGGATCTGTACGCGGAGCTTGTGGCATCCGAGACAAGCCGCACCATTCTGCGGTTCTACCGTCCGGGGCGGGTGCATTGCGGCGTCGTGGTCACGACGGCATCGCTCGGGAGCGCCCTCTCCCTGATCTCCGAACTCCGCTGGTACATCCGCAGGTATGTGCGGGAGGTCCTCTTCGAGATTGCACCGGGCGTGTACTGCACGCAGGCGCTCGCCGAGGGGGTGTACCACCGGGACGTGAAGCTGGAGACCCCCTGGCCCCGCCGTCTTCTCTACGAGATCGTCAACGGCAGGCTCGCCCGCACCCTGCCCATGGAGGCGGGAACCGAAGTGTCCGACTACGCCGTCGGGATCGCCGATGCAAGCCACATGATCGAGGTGTGGGATGTTCCCGAAGAAGCGGCGCCCCGCCGTTGCTAGGTCGTATCACGCAAAAAGTGAGGATCGCGTTCAGGCAAACATGGCGCCGTAGCCCTGGTGACCGACGTGGTTGCGGTGCGGCCCTTCCAGCAGTTTGTCGATCGCTTTTACGAAGTCCTTGTGCTCGACCTCCGACCTCTCCTCGCGGATGGCGAACATCCCCGCTTCCGTGCAGATTGCCTTTAAATCGGCCCCGTTCTTGCCGTCCGTGAGGCTGGCAACCTGGTGTAAATCGACGTTGTCTGCAAGCCGCATGGAGCGAGTGTGTATCTTCAGGATGGCGAGCCTTCCTTCGTAGGTCGGAATCGGGATCTCGATGATGCGGTCGAACCGCCCCGGGCGCAGGAGAGCACGGTCGAGGATATCGATCCGGTTGGTCGCCCCGATGATCTTAACGTCGCCGCGCCTCTCGAACCCGTCCATGCCGGCCAGCAGCTGCATCAGGGTGCGCTGGACTTCCCTGTCCCCGGAGGTGGAGGCATCGGATCGGTGTGCACCGATCGCGTCGATCTCGTCGATGAAGACGATGGAGGGGGCCTTCTGTTTGGCAAGCTCGAAGAGTTCGCGGACCAGCCGTGCGCCTTCGCCGATGTATTTCTGGACCAGCTCGGATCCCACCACCCGCAGGAAGCAGGCCTGGGTCTCATGTGCGACCGCCTTCGCGAGCAGCGTCTTTCCGGTTCCCGGCGGGCCGTGGAGGAGGATTCCCTTCGGGGGGTCGATCCCGATCTTCTCGAATAGATCCGGTCTCTTGAGGGGCAGCTCCACGGCCTCTTTCACCTCGATCACCTGGGCTTCCAGCCCGCCGATATCCTCGTAGCGCTCCTGAGGGCACTCCTCCAGTTCCATGCCGTAAACGCGGGAATCGTAGCTCATGGGCAGGATCTCGACGATTGCCAGGGACTGCTGGTTCAGCGTGCACCGCACACCCGGCTTCAGGTCTTCGGGAGCGATCGAGGGGGATGTCCGAACCAGGAATCGCGGCCCGGCACTGCTCCTTACGATCGCACGATTGTTATCGATGACGTCGGTGATCGTGCCGATGACAAGGGGAGGACTCCGGAGTTGTTCCAGCTCGCTTTTAAGTTTGCGCAGTTCCCGTTCGTAGCGGATCTTCTGCGTCTCGATATAGCGCTTCTCGGCTTCATACTGCCGCATCTGTTCTCGGAGCTCTACATTCCGGCTTTCCAGACTCGCGATTTTGTCGAGCAGGTACCTGCAGATCTCTTCATCGTTGTGTGGCTCTGTTCCTGCCCAAGGATCGTCTGCCATTTAAATCCTCGATTAACTATATAGTCCCGGATGACTATAAAGATGTTTGCGAGACACCATGCAGTGCGAACTATGCGGGGCGGATATCCGCGGTATCCCCAAAATCGTCCAGATCGAGGGTGCGGAGCTGAGGGTCTGCATCCAATGTGCGAAGTACGGTACCGAGATCCAGCAGAAGAGAGGGGGCGAGGCCAGGGGACGACCCACGGCAGGAGCGAGCCCGGCCCCACGGCGGCACGTACGGGACGTGTTCGATTATATGGAGGGGGATATCGTCGAGGACTATGCGGATCGGATCCGGAAGGCCCGTATGTCGAGGGGATGGGATCAGAAGACTCTCGCTCTCGAGATAAAAGAGCGGGAGATCCTGATCAAGAAGATCGAGAAGGGGGACCTCATCCCGGAGGACGAAGTGCGCAAGAAACTGGAGAAAGCGCTCGGAATCCGCCTGATCGAGTGCGGCGGGGAAGAGGGCGGCGGGAAGGGCGGAGGAAGGGTAAGCACAACGCTTGGCGATCTCATCTCCATCCGGCGGGAGAAGGCCTGAGGCGGTCTTTCTCATTCTCCGGCCTGCAATATTTCTGGATTTTCCATGTAGCCGGGTTTTCCGGATTTTTTCGAGTAAACTCTGGGCATTACCGGTCCCCCTGACGAATCTGGATCGGATACCCGACCGATACCAGTCCGCACCCGATTTCTATCCTTGTCGTCTAGGGACCGTCCGACGCTTCCATGAGGGAGAGGGGAGGCGCCCCTCGCCCGTATCTCCCCATCCCAGCCGTTCGACGGATCCGCCTCCGGGGGCCTCGACGTCAATCCGTCGAATCCCGCGGTAGGATGTCTGCGTCCCCTGGCCGAAAACCCGAATCTCCGTTCACCCCTCCATTCCGTTCCGGGGGGATTCGGGTCAAAGACCGGGCGCCATCATCTTCTCCTCTCTTCCTCCGTGCAGGATTCCCAATCCTCTGCCATCGGGATGAGGGAGTCTTTTCCGCATAAACCCACTCTCCTCCCGTCTCGCCGGACGGGCGACGCAGCTACAGCGTCCGAGGGAAGGACCATGCACCTGACCGAAGGTTCGGCGATCCGCCATCTGCGTCCCGACAGGTTGGACGTCCGGATGGCTCTTGCAGTTTACGAGATCCGCCTGGGGGATCCGGTACAGAGGTGGCGCGACTCGGAGTGCCCCCGCGTGAGGTGGGACTGAGCAGCCCCGCGAACGGAGTGCCGAGGGCCCCCTGCTGCGAAAAGGGAACGGGTTCTCCGTCGCACCTCCCCCCGATCACCTGCGAACCGCCGTACACGAGAGCAGGGGGGTGGAATGGAGATCGGATGGGGTGAACAGGTGCACGGATCGGGAAGGCACGAGTATTTTACATGCACCTTCGCTCGGGGGGAGGGCATACAATCGCTGAGTTCTACCCGGAATCCCGCAAAGGGGACACAGGCGGGTTTCCCGACCCCCTCGCGGCGATCCTCGCCGCGGTTCGTCGTCTCTCGGCGAAACTGCGCATTCTTAGAAGAATCATGTGTTTCCGCTGCACCGGACGGTATTTGCGGGAACACCGCATCCTGGCGGCGCCGTCTTCTCCAATCTGCTCCAGACCGTACCTGCCGGCTACCATATCCGACGATCACGACCATATCCCGATGGCGGGGAGGCGGTAGGTTAAAATAAAGGAATTGCCAATGGGGAGCCCGAAGCCCTGTGGGTGATCGAGTTGAGGTACCATCGCATCTTCTGGCTTGCCGCTGTTCTCGCTGTGCTGGCAGCCACGGGTACAGGCCTGTCCGATCCGCCTCCGACCGGTGCCAGCCCGCAACCCTCCGCGATCCTGCATCCCCCCGCTCTGGAATTCTCCGCGTATCTCGAGAAGACGTCTTCGGAAGTCGCCCTCGATCCCATGCGGTGGCTGGATGAGGGATGGGGGTTCATACCCCCGCCTCTCGATCTCTCCCGCATCAACGGCAGCGTCGTGCCACCGGGGAGAACATTCCCCGCCCGATTCGACCTCCGCAGCGAAGGGAGGGTCTCGTCCGTGCAGAGCCAGGGTCTGTGCCGGTCGGACTGGGCTTTTGCCGTATATTCGTCTCTGGAATCCTCGCTGCTTCCCGGGACGAAGGCGGACTTCTCGGAAGCTGCCCTGACGGCGGAGCACGGATTCGATATCGCTCCCTGCGGCGGCGGGAACGAGTTCATGGCGATCGCCTATCTCGCACGGGGAGAGGGCGCGGCAGAGGACAGGTCCGGCCTCCCCCTCCTCTCCTGGATCGCGGCGGCAGGTCGTCAGCCCGGAAACGTCTCCCTCCAGGAAGCCCTGTTTGTACCGGATCGCAGCGGCCCTCTGGACAATGACAACCTGAAGTGGGCGGTGACTCGCTACGGAGCCGTTTATACGACGATGTACTGGCAGCCGTCCATCCTACCCTTTCTGGACCCGTATTACTCGAACTCGGCGCACAGCTACTGCTATCTGCAGCCGCCTCCCGCCGCCAACCATGCCGTCACCATCGTTGGCTGGGACGACACATACGACCGGAAGAACTTCAGGAATATTCCTCCCGGAGACGGAGCCTTCATCGTCAAGAACACCGGGGGGACGCTCTTCGGCGAGGACGGTTATACATACGTATCCTACTATGACACCGGCATCGGGAGACGCAACCTGGTCTTCTCTGCAGCGCCCGTGAGCAGTCCGACCACGGTGTACCAGCACGATCCGTTGGGATGGACGGGCACGCTCCATCTCGGGGATGAGACGGATGCCGCCTGGTACGCAAATATCTATACGGCTCAGGAGGCTCAACCCCTCTCCGCCGTCGGCTTCTACACCACCGAACCGCAGACGGAGTACCGGGTGTTCGTGCATCTCGATCCGGATAATGGCCCCATCAACCAGACGGGGCATGCCCGCTCCAGAAGCGGTGTTGCCCGGCTGCCGGGTTACCATGTGGTTGATCTGGATCCCCCCGTTCCGCTGACATCGGGCGGGAACTTCTCGGTGGTGATCCGGATACGGACACCCATCGGAGTGCCGGGTATCCCGGCAGAAGTTCCCATTCCGATGTACTCCAGCCGCGCGAGCTCGCACGCCGGTGAGAGTTTTACCAGCAGCGACGGCAGAAACTGGCTGGATCTAGCCCTGCAGTATCCCGGCAGCAACGTCTGCATCAAGGCATTCTCCGGTATCCGCACAACCGAATCGCTCGCTTCTTCGCCGCAGGAGTCCTCCCCGCCTCCGCAGCCGGGCTTCCCGAGGGCGACTGTCATGCGCGTCCCGATCACGAGTACACCCGCTACACCTCCGCCGCCGGAACAGACAGCGACCCCGACAGCGAGACCGACACCCACCCCTCGCCCATACCAATACAGGATGCCTCCGGTGGTCGAGACCGCAACGACCCCTCCCGTGCCTCTGCCGGCCAATGATACGGGGGAGATCCCGACACCTGTTCCTACGTTCACTCCGACACCCGCACCGACTCCGGCAATCGCCCCCGACACTCCCCCGCCACCGACCCCCGCTCTCACGCCGGAGCCCACGATCGCTCCCGCGCCTCCGCAACCTCCGGAGGAGAAACCGACGAAGAAGCCCAAACCCGAAAGGGACGATCGGGGGGGCCGGGGTCGTCTCGGGGACATCATCGATCGGGTAGAAGAGACACTCGAGCCCTCGGATACCTCGAATATCACATCTGCACCGACTCCGGAGATCACAGCGATGCCGGATGTCGAGACTCCCCCCGTCACGGCGACTGCCATCGTCCCACCCGACGGGAGCAGGGACGAAGACGACGAAAGAGACGATGGGGATAGGGACGACGATGACGATAGGGAGGGAGACGGCAGAAAATCCGCGGACGATGACGACGAAAGGGAGGGTTAGAGGCAATCCTGCGGTTCAGAGGGGTCTGCCGAACGCAGGCGGGATTATACAGGGGTATCACCGGGGACGGTTCTTCGATTCGCGCCCCAAGGTAGATTAAGCATGAAAAGGAACGGTATGTATGGCCTCTCCAATCATTCTGGTCAACTTCAAGTCCTTCCGCGAAGGCACCGGGGGAAGGGCGGACCTCATCGCACGGGCGGCGAGGGACGTGGCTGCGGAGAGCGGAGTCGCGATCGGGGTTGCGCCGGTGGCGACGGAACTGCGCCGCATCAGCAAGCACTTTGAGATACCTGTCTACGCACAGCATGTGGATGGCGTTTCGCCCGGCGCCTATACGGGGCATATCACCGCCGAAGCGGTCCGGCTTGCGGGTGCGGTCGGGACGCTCGTCAACCACTCCGAGCGTCGGTTGACACTCGCCGAGATCGAGGCGAGCGTCCGCACATGTGCGGAGGCGGGCCTGCAGACCGTCGTCTGCACCAACAACGATGCCACAACGGGGGCTGCTGCGGCTTTGAATCCCACCTATGTGGCGGTGGAGCCGCCGGAACTGATCGGAAGCGGCATCTCGGTCGCAAAGGCGGATCCGGGAATCATCGAACGATCGGTAGCGGCGGCACGGCGGGTCAACCCGGATGTAAAGATACTGACCGGTGCCGGCATCCATTCAGCTGAGTGCGTCAGAATTGCCGTGGATCTCGGAACGGATGGCGTGCTTCTCGCTTCCAGCGTCGTCAAGGCCGATGAGCCACGGGCAGTGCTGCAGGATCTGGTGAGGCTCCTCTAGAGAAGAAGCGCGATCAGGTCGCGCCTGGTGATCACGCCGATCACCTCTGCCTTCTTCACCACGAGCACGGCGTGGTGCTGCTGGAGGATATGGATCACCGTCTCGATGTCGGTATCCTGGGGGATAGTCGGTGCGCACGGTTCCATGAAGTCCCGCACAGCGCCACGGCTCCTCCCCCGCAGACCCTCCCGCCCCATCGCGCCGACGATCGACGACTCCGAGATGCATCCGACAGGTACGCCGTTCTCGAGGACAGGGAGGTACGCGACCATGCGATCCTGCATCAGCCGAACCGCATCCTGAATGGCATCGCGGGGTGCCACACCGACCACGGGGGAGTGCATCACGTCCGACGCCGTGAGCGCAGGCCGTTCTGCCGTATTCAGCACCTGGACGATCTTCGTGAGGGTGCTCAGGCGCGGATCCACGCTTCCCGCCTCTATCCGCGCGACCATGGACTGGCTGATGCCCGCCCGTGCGGCAACATCGGCCTGTTTCAGCCCAAGGGCGATCCTTCTGGCCTTGAGCTCGGTCGGTGTCGGGATATGCATCGGAATACTGATGGCGGCAGGACGATATATAATCTGTGCATCAAAAGCGGTTGCATTTTCGGAGTCGGAGGAGTAAGCCCCCTTCAGTTCCGTGCAGCATTCAGCTAACGCGCCATACCCGGGCTGATACCAGGCGATCGTTGCCCTGTTCTGGCTTGCACCCGCAGGGATTCACCGTTTCAACGTATCCCATGGGTGCGCTCAACGAGTTGTCCCGCTCTTCGCGTATCTCGCTTCGCAGGGAAGCTCGGTCGTTTCATGGCTATCCATGGGCCGTGCCGTTTCTGTGTCATTGCCATGGCTCTCGCCATCCGCATTTGCATGCGGCTGCGTGCCTGGTGGGTGGGGGGACTTTCCTCAGCGGCCGCAGACGGCCACCGTCGGCTGCACTCTCCCTCTCCTATAAATATTTGTGTGCCATGTATTTACTACTTATGTCAGTGCTGACCCGGGACGAAGGATTCGTCGCACTCCAGCTGGCCCGCCGCGCACTGGAGAGCGCGGTTCGAAAGGAGCATCTTCAGGTGCCGCACATGCCTGCGGTCTTCGAAGAGAAGCGGGGGGTGTTCGTCACGATCAAAAAGAGGGGGATGCTCCGCGGCTGCATCGGTCTCCCGTATCCCATCATGGCCCTGCGGGACGCGATCGTCGAGGCGGCGGTATCGGCAGGCTTGGAGGACCCTCGGTTCCCCCCGGTACGGGAGGACGAGCTGTCTGCTCTGCAGCTGGAGGTGACCATCCTGACCATGCCCGAGCCGCTCATGGGCCCCCCTGCCCTGCGGGCAGAGATGGTGAATGTGGGCAGGCACGGTCTCATCGTCAGGGGATGGGGAACGAGCGGACTTCTGCTCCCGCAGGTTCCGGTGGAGTGCGGCTGGAACAGCGAGGAGTTCCTCGCCCATACCTGCCAGAAGGCGGGTCTCCCGGGAGACTGCTGGAAGTCGGCGGATGCGGAGGTATTCACGTTTGAAGGACAGATATTCACCGAAGATCGGGCATGAGCGGCACACGGCAGCATCGGCCATACCCTGCGGACGGAACCGGGGAGGAGCGATCTGACGGCTGAACGACGCAGAATCAGGACACTGCGCATCCGGGAATCGAGCCCGCTGTACGATTTCTTCCGCGAGCTCGACGAGATGGAGAAGGGTGCAGGCCCTTTGACCGTCGTCCCCCAGCGGCAGGGGGTGAGGGTGATCGATATCCGCCCCGTCGTGGATCTCACGGAGACGGAGAAGCGGGCCCGCCATGCAGCCCGAGGGTGCCCGCCCCTCGGCAGGTTCGAGCGCATAGACCCCTGTACGTGGTGGGAGAGGAAGGAGGAGATCGAGAGGATCCAGCGGGAACGGGAGGATTGTCCGCGGTGAGAGGGGGTTCTGCTCCGGATCTTCTCAGGGCACGGGAAGGCCTCTTGTTTAGAACCTCTCCCGCGTCCGCTCCCGGATGCACCGCATCATGTCCTCGCGATCGTCGGAGAAGAGCCGCATGCAGACCTGCATTCCGCAGATGAGGCCGTAGCGGTACCAGTCGATCCTCTCGGCGTTGAACTCTCGCCCTGCCGCTATGTGCAGTTTCAGGTCCCGCTGGATGATCCGCTCCGCCTCGTCCATCTCCCGATCCCCGAGCATGCTCCTCCAGACTTCATCGGCATCCATACGCCGATCCTGGAAGAGTCCGCTCCATGAAATAGATTTCGGAGCAGGGCCATCCTGAGGCGGCGCCCCCTTGCGCCCCCCCTGTGACCGTGTGCCCCCGGCTGCCCGATCCGCTTCTGGCAAAGGTTATTCACACCGGCAGGACATACCTAAATCAACCCGGATACATGTAAAGAGAGCTCCCATGCGGTTCGAAGTCGCCGAGAAGGATATTGCCGCCAGAACAGGGAAGTTGAGAGCGGGGTCAAAGACACTCTCGACCCCTGCCCTGCTCCCCGTCGTGAATCCCCATATGCCCCTTGTCCCCCCGGCAGAGATGGCGAGGATGGGCGTCGAAGGGCTGATCACGAATGCCTATATCTTCTACCGCAGTGACGCGTTCCGCGAACGCGCTCTCGAGTGCGGTCTGCACAGAGTCCTGGATTTTGAAGGGATCATCATGACCGATTCGGGCTCGTATCAGCTCTCGGTGTACGGACAGGTCGAGATCACCAATCGGGAGACCCTTGCGTTCCAGCAGGCGATCGGAAGCGACATTATGGTGCCGCTGGACATCCCCACCTCGCCGCAGGCGGATCGGACCACCGCGGTGAGCGACCTTGCCGTTACGCTCTCCCGGCTGCGGGAGGCGAAGGAGACCTTCCCCGGTGCCGATATCGCCGGGCCCGTGCAGGGCGGGATCTACCCCGAGCTGCGGGAGGAGGCAGCCCGGGCAGTCATGGCGTTGTCGTTCGACTTCTGCCCCATTGGAGCCGTCGTTCCCCTGATGGAGAGCTACCGCTACCGCGAGCTCGTCGAAGTCGTGATGGCTGCAAAACAGGGTCTCTCTCCGGCCGCGTGCGTCCACCTCTTCGGAGCCGGTCATCCGTCGATGTTCGCCCTTGCCGTGGCAATGGGATGCGATCTCTTCGACTCAGCAGCATACGCCCTTTCCGCCCGCGAGGGGCGCTACCTGACTCCCTCCGGGAGTCTGCACCTGCAGGATCTCCACGAGTTCCCCTGCGCCTGCGAGGTGTGCCGGAGCCACACTCCGGATGAGGTGCGAAGTGCCGAAAACAGAGAGTATCTCCTGGCGCGGCACAACCTGCTCGTCAGCCTGGCGGAGATCGACCGGATCCGCCAGGCGATCCAGGACGGCGTCCTCTTCGAGCTGGTGGACGAGCGGTGCCGGAGCCATCCACGTCTCCTGGAAGGCTACCGCCACCTGCTCACCCGCGCTTCGGAACTGGAGCCCCTGGACCGGGTCTCCAAACGACGCTTCTTCTACCGTGGTTCGGAGAGCTGCGACCGCACCGAGGTGCACCGCTTCGCCGATGTGATCGGCCGTATCGCTCTCAAGAGATCGGTGCTGATCCTCATGGACGGCATGCCCCGGACGGGCTATGACGAGGTGCTCCATTTCAAGCCGCCCTTCGGTGCCTACCCCTCCGAGCTATCGGAGACCTTTCCCATCGGGCAGAGTGAGGTGCCGGCGTGGGATGCCGACATGGTGAGGGCCGGGTGCCGGGGTATCCGGCGCCTGATGGAGGCTCATCCAGATACTGTCTTCTCGATCGCCTGCAGCGACCGCTGGCGCAGGATCGTGGTGGAGGAGATTCCCGGCGCAGGAGTGCTCCATGATCCGCTGTGAGCTCAGAAAGAGGGACGGTCTTGCCCGCACGGGGCGCCTGGACCTGGGAGGCAGGACGGTCCCCCTCCCCTCCGCCCAGGAGATGGAGGATCTCTTCCCGGACCTATCGTTGCGCCACCTCTCCAACGTGCCGCTCCTGGCAGATGCTGACTTCGTGGCGCGATATCACCGTTCCGGGTCAGGCGAACCCCTCGCTCTCCATCCCCTTGCCCGCGACGATGTACCGGGAGGTTCGGTGGTGATGGTCTCCGGCTGGCATACCGCCCTGCGGAATCCGCGTCAGTACGTGGAGTGGCTCGTGCAGCTGAAGGAGCGGGTCCCGTCAGATACGGTCTGGTACGCTCCGGCGGCAGCAGTGCCCGGAAACGTGCACATGCTCCTCTACTCCGGTTTCGATCTCTTCGACTACCGCGCGGTTGACCTCTGCACGGCACGGGGGCTCTTCTGCACCGTGGAGGGGGAGTTCAAGGATGAGGAGTGCGGAGGCGCAATCTGCTCCTGCCACGGCTGCCGCAACGGGGATCTCTTCGAGCACAATCGTGCTGCACTCGTCAGCGCGATCGAAACCGCCTCCCTCTTCATCGGACGGTCCCGCCTGCGGGACCTGGTGGAGGCGCGGAGCCGAATCGATCCCTCCCAGGTCTCCATCCTCCGCCATCTGGATGCGAGGAAGGAGTTCATCGACCGCTACATCCCCGTCGCCCGGCCCGCACCCCTGCTGGCGACAACCGCCGAATCCCTGCGGCGGACGGAGGTGCGGAGGTTCGCGGAGAGGGTGATCCGTCGGTTCAGGAAACCCCCCCACACGATCGCCGTGCTTCTCCCCTGCTCAGCCAGAAAGCCGTATTCCGCCTCGCAGAGCCACCGGAAGTTCATTGCCGCCGTTGGTGGGCGGGCCCACGAACTGATCGTCACCTCGCCATTAGCGCTTGTACCCCGTGAGCTGGAGCGCGTGTATCCGGCCGCCCACTACGACGTGCCGGTGACCGGCTACTGGGATCGGGAGGAACTCCACTTTGCCGCATCTGTCCTTTCGGAGTACTTCCGATCCCATCCCTACCGACGTGTGATCGCCCACTTGGACGGCGGAGCCCTCCGCGCCGCGGAGATGGCCGCCTCCGCCTGCGGGATCGAGCTGGAGCGCACCGTCTGCAGCAGTCCGACGGACGATGCCTCGATCACCGCCCTGCAGAATGCCCTGGAGGGCGAGCCGAGAGTGAAGGAGGACAGGATCGGCGGCATACTCTCCTGGCAGTTCGGCACGATCGCGGATACGGCGGGGCTCTCCATCCGCGGTAGGCCTAACGGGCAGATCGTCGTTCGCGGGCGTACGCAATTCTTCGGCATCGACCCCCTGACGGGGCTCTTGAAGCCCACCTTCGAGGGTTGGAGCATGATAGGCGAGGGATACCGCGTCACGATCGGGGATTTCGTCCCGCAGGGGGACATTCTGGTGCCCGGCATCCTCTCCGCCGACGCCGAGATCCTCGAGGGCGACGAGGTATTGGTGCAGAACGATGCCATCATGGCCACGGGACGGGCCCTCATGGGCGCGTACGAGATGCGGCATTCCACCCGGGGTATTGCTGTGAAGGTGCGCAGAGTTAAGAAGCGGTAGCGCAGGGGAAGGGAGCACCTCATATTCCCGGTTTCGGGAGAGAGGCGTTCCGGAAAAGGCCGCCGACGGGGCATACGAATTTGCCGGCGTTCCCGGGCGCCGCTCTACCGGTTCTCGCAAATCCCGCGGTCAGCCGTACTGCGGGATACGACAGGGATGCGGACGGGTGCTGCCGGGCTGAAGGGATGCTGCCGGGATGCACGTCCCTGCATCTAGAATCGCGGTGCGGGTTAGAAAAGTATTGAAGGGGTGAAACCCCACTTATATACCACAGATGTCGTTCCGGAGCAATCAACCATGAACAGGGTGAACAGGCAATGCCGTTTGTGATCGCCGTTCCCAATGAGCTGGCAGGGGGAGAGAAGCGCGTGGCAGCCGTACCAGAGGTCGTCCAGAAGCTCGTGAAGGCGGGCAATGAGGTGCGGATCGAGCATGACGCGGGGATGAGCGCATACTATCCCGACCGTCTCTACGCGGACGCCGGTGCGAGGATCGCATTCACACGAGCCGAACTGCTGGACGGCGCTCAGATCGTGCTGCGCGTCCAGCCCCCGACCGTTGCCGAGGTCGACCAGCTCGCCGGGGGCACCATCATCATCGGCTTCATGAACGCAGCGCGCAACCTCGAAGCCGTCTCCCGGATGCGCGACCGCAAGATCACCGCCTTCGCCCTCGAGCTCGTCCCGCGGACCACCCGTGCCCAGAGCATGGATGCGCTCAGTTCCCAGGCGACCGCCGGCGGCTACATGGCAGCCCTGCTGGGCGCTGCGAACTGCCCGAAGTTTCTTCCGATGCTGACGACGGCCGCGGGCACCATACGACCGGCCACGGTGCTCGTTCTGGGCGCCGGCGTCGCCGGCCTCACGGCGATCGCCACGGCGAAACGGCTCGGCGCCGTGGTCGAGGCCTACGACGTCCGGCGCGCCGCAGGCGAGCAGGTCCGCAGCCTGGGCGCCCGCTTCATCGAGCTGGAGATCGATGCCGAGGCGCAGGGCGGCTACGCCCGCGAGCTCACGGCGGAGGAGAAGGAGAAAGAGCGGCAGATGGTCTCTGCCGCCGTCGCACGGGCCGACGTTGTCATCACGACCGCCAGCATTCCCGGGCGGAGGGCCCCCCTCCTCATCACCCGGGAGACCATCGAAACGATGCGCCCGGGCGCGGTCATCGTCGATATGGCCGCCGAGTCGGGAGGCAACTGCGAGCTGACCCGGCCCGGAGAGACCGTACAGGAGCATGGCGTCACGATCATGGGCCCGCTGAACCTGCCGGCGCGGGTGCCCTTCCATGCGAGTCAGATGCTTGCCAAAAATCTCCAGGCGTTCCTGGGCCTTCTCATCGACCGGGACGGGAATCTCGTCAGGGAATTCAGCGACGAGATCCTGGCCGCGAGTCTCCTGGTTCACGACGGCGTGGTGCGGCACGGACCGACGCGCGACCTTCTGAACGGAGGCGGATCGTGATCGGCGCGACCACGCTCTGGACCGCGGTCTATATCGTGATGCTGGCCGCGTTCACCGGCTACGTCGTCATCCGCCGGGTCCCCGTCATCCTCCACACACCACTGATGAGCGGCTCGAACTTCATTCACGGGATCGTGCTCGTCGGCGCGATGGTCGCTCTGGGATTCGCGACAACGACCCTGGAGCAGATCATCGGATTCATCGCCGTCGTCCTGGGCGCAGCAAACGTAACCGGCGGTTATGTCATCACGGAGCGTATCCTGCAGATGTTCGACCGCAGCGGGAAGAGATTGGACAGGGGGGACTGAAATGGTCGACTTCACCTCGATCATCGACCCGGTCTACGTCGCGACGATCTTCTTCTTCATCATCGGTCTCCAGCGGATGAGCCACCCCCTCACGGCACGGAGCGGCATCGTCTGGGCCGGGGGCGCGATGCTTATCGCGACGCTTGTCACGTTCCTGACGCCGGACCTCACCAACATCGCCCTGATGGCGCTCGGGATCGTCATCGGTGGCGGGCTCGGCTTTGTCGCGGCAAGACGTGTCGCGATGACCGACATGCCCCAGATGGTCGCGATCTACAACGGGGTGGGCGGCGGTGCGGCAGCCGGCATCGCGGCGGTGGAGCTCATCGGCGCCACCAGCGCAGCGACCATCGCCCTCGCCGTCGTCGGCGGCCTCATCGGAGCCGTCTCGTTCTCGGGAAGTTTCGTGGCATTCCTGAAGCTTCAGGGCTGGATGCGGCCGCGGCCGATCACGTTCCCGGGTCAGCAGGCGATTAACATGGCGGTTCTTGCCCTCTCCATCGTGTTCGGCACACTCATGCTCCTGCAGCCGCCCTGGATCCCGCTCTCTCTCTCCGTTTACCTTCCCCTGTTCTTCATCCTCTCGCTCACGTTCGGACTCCTGATGACCCTCCCGATCGGCGGGGCTGATATGCCGGTGGTGATCTCCCTGTACAACGCCTTCACCGGGCTCGCGGTCGGGCTCGACGGATTCCTGTTCGAGACTCCCAACTATGCGATGGTCGTCGCGGGCGTCATCGTCGGAGCCGCGGGTTCTCTTCTCACGATCCTGATGGCGCGGGCGATGAACCGTTCCATCTCGAACATTCTGTTCGGGGCCTTCGGGGCTGCCGAGGAGAGAGGGGGGGAGGTCAAGGGCAGCCTCAAGCCGATCGAGGACGAGGACGTTGCGGTCATGCTGGGCTATGCGAACAAGGTGATTGTCGTCCCCGGTTACGGGATGGCGGTTGCCCAGGCCCAGCAGAAGGTGAAGGAGCTGACCGACCTGCTCGAGAGCAGAGGCGTCACGGTGAAGTTCGCGATCCACCCGGTTGCCGGGCGAATGCCCGGGCATATGAACGTCCTTCTCGCCGAGGCGGGCATCTCCTACGAGCATCTCTTCGACCGGGATGAGATCAACCAGGAGTTCCCCGACACCGACTTCGTCCTCGTCATAGGCGCCAACGATGTCGTCAACCCGGCGGCGCACCGCCCTGGCAGTCCGCTCTACGGCATGCCCATCCTCGACGTGGAGAAGGCGAAAAACGTCATTGTACTCAAGCGCGGCGGGGGAAAGGGCTTCGCGGGGATCGAGAACGATCTGTTCTACCGGGACAACACGCGGATGCTCTACGGCGACGCCAAGGAATCCATCGGTAAGATCATTCAGGCCTTGAAGAGACTCTAGTGCCTGCCTCCTCGGCCCGAAATTGGGGGAGAGGCAGGCAGTCCGTCCATCATCGCTGGAGAATGGGACGACCGGGCCCATAACCCGGCTCTTCCCATGGCGGATCCCCCCAAAAGGGCACGGGAGTGTCATCGTTACTGCGGACGGTTCATCTTCTGTGGTATCCCGAATTCGTTTAAATCACTTCCACCAGCCCCTCGCATAGCCAAGGATTCGTTCCGGCGGCAACCGGTACCAGAAGACATTGCAGGGCTCATCGAAAT
>JASEFH010000031.1 GCA_030019205.1 Methanomicrobiales archaeon | reverse complement strand
TCTCCTGTCTTGCGTTCAACCTGACCCTGCTCCGCACGATCCAGCGACACCCGTCCGAGCGGTAGCGATCGAAGACAGCCGGAAAAATCCTTCCCGTCAAAGGGATTCAGGAGGAAGAGGATACGTAATCGAGGAAACAGGGGAAAGGTGAGAGATCAGGTTGATCGATAGGGGATAATCGCAATCCTCTTTAGAGTATATCTCACCAGCAGGGATGGAATTCGCAATTCGGGAGAAATCGTAGATCATTTTCCTCGGTACATACTTGGATTGAGGCGATTAAGCAATCGCTTAAAGACTCGATGGTAAAACAGTCTGTATCACGAGTCTAGGATATGTGAGTCTGCCCCCTGCCAAAGCATCTTTCCAGCATAACAGGACCATCAACTATCGGAGAGACGCAGAGGATAACAATAAACTCAATGATACGCCCGGGAACAAGATCGACACCACCACAGATCCTTCTAGACTTCAAGGGGCCGATTCCGGGATTATCGCGGTCCCAATCCCAGTAACCAAAGCGAAAGATCCAGACCTTGAACCTGTTCGATCCGCCACCGAGACTGTTGGCAGGAACTTGAAGAGAGGGGCTATTGTCGTGCTGGAATCCTCCGTGTACCACGGGGATCCAAAGATATTATACGGCCCATTCTCGGGGGCATCTGGCCTTGTCTGGAGTATCGACTTCAAGATCGGCTACTTGCCCGAGCGGTCGAACCCCAGTGAGGAAGATCATCGCATGGAGCAACGCAACAGGAAATTCAAGCATTAATATGAAGCGGTCCAGCAGCCCGGGGCGCGTACGACCCTTGCCTTGCCGTCATACCCGTGTAGAGGCGTTCGTACTCCTGCACAACCTTCTCCCAGCTGAACTTTGTCTCCACCATGCTCCTGCCGTCCAGTCTGCTGGTCCCGGCCCTCCCGTCCTCCATTGCCCGGATAATCGCCTCCGCAAGGGCTTTTTCATCCCTGGGCGGAACCAGGTCCGCATGCTCCCGGAAGTAGTCGCGGATGCCGGGTATATCCGTGGCAACGATGGGGAGGTTGAAGTACATCGCCTCCAGGAGGCAGGTCGGCAGACCTTCGGATAAGGAGGGGAGGGTGAAGATGTCCGCTGCCTGGTAGGCTTGAACGAGCATCGGAAAAGACAGTTTCCCGGTAAACTGGATATCCGCGAGGCCCAGGCTATCGGCCATGCGTTTCGCATCCTTGAGGTAGTCCCCGTCCCCCACGATGACACAGGAGAAGACACCGGGCCCCATCCGCTCCCGGATATGGCAAACCGACCGCACCAGATAATCGATCCCCTTTCTGCGGAGGATCTGGCCCACGAACAGGATCACCTTCTTTCCGCGGAGACCGTAACGGTCGAGAAATTCCGCCGGTTCACGGACAATATGGGGCTGGAAACTCTCGAAGTCCATCGCGTTGGGGATGACGTGGATTTTTCCTTTCTCATGCATAAAGGGGGACATATACGTAGCATCGGACTCCGAGAGGACGACCAAGTTGTCGATGCAGTTCAGGATCCCCTTCATGCATACCTTCTCGTACATCCGCAGGATCCACTGCTGGAGTCCGCCATAGGCGAGCTGCCCGTGGTGGGTAAGCACTGTCTGGATGGTATTGTAGCGCTTCTTGTAATAGTAGACAGCAAGAGCGGGAAAGCCAAAGACATTGTGGACGTGCACGATGTCGGCAGCGTTGATCTTCTCGTCGAGGGCGAACATGGTAGGTGCGATCGGGTTTCGCATCGGCTCGATGAGGCACGGGCAGCGAGTCACGCTGATCCCGTCGAGTATCTCGGTATGCACCCCGCCATCCGTCCCGGAGGTAACGACCTCAACCTCGTGTCCGCGCTGCACCAGCTTTTTGCTTAAATTATGGACATACCGCTCCATTCCTCCGATGCGCGGAAGATAGTGCGGCGTGATCTGCAGGATTTTCAATGCTGATTTCACCTCCTGTGAAGTCCATGACGGAGTCGTGGGGACGCCGGCCCTGGAAAGGGGCCCGTGCCCATTTCGCACGCTCGGTAGCCGGGAGCAGTAGGCTCACCGGTTCCCGTCCTGGTCCCCGCCGATCTCCCTTGCACGCGGCCGATGGTAAGCGGCGATATAAAGGGGGTGACATGCCAGCTCTTTCCGCGTCAGTTCTCATCGCATAAGCCCCCAGATAAGGTAGGAGGATGAATCCAATCATCCAGAAGTTATAAATAATTTCTCCCGCCACGGTCCGATCTATCGGAATGATCCTATGGACCGGAGCTACCGAGGGGAACCGGCTCCATGCTCCAGAAACTCCACCATAACCGACCTTTCACTCGACTTGGGAGTTTTTCTTTTGAGGGGGGCACGCAATTCCATGCCAAGGGTTGTGGTCGACTGCAGTGGGACAACCGCAGAGAGGCTGCCGTATTCGGGTTGCCCGGGGGTTTGCGCCAGTTATTTATACCATGCGTCCGAGGAGACCCTGTTTCAGGCTTGAACGATGAAGGCAATGGTGGTGACCCCCTACTTTTACCCGCACATGGGGGGCGTACAGAGGTACGTCTATGAGATCGGCACCCGCCTGAAGCGGGATTACGATATGGACGTGACCGTCGTCTGTTCAAATTGGGACCGTGCAACCAACTATCGTCATGAAGCACAGCTCGATGGACTTCGGGTCATCTACATCCCCTATCTTTTCAAGGTGTCCAGCACGCCCGTTCACCCGCTATGGGGGCGGACCCTCCAGACGATTGTCGAATCCGAGAAGCCTGATATCATCAACGGGCATGCGCCGGTACCATTCATTGCCGATATCGCCGCAAGAGTCGCACAGGCGCAGGGCATCCCCTACGTGCTGACGTACCACAACGATCTGACCGGATATAACCCGCTCATTCGTCTCTACTCCCGTCTCTACTACCGTGGGCTCGGCGACGCAACCCTGGATGCAGCAGACCGGATCATTGTCACGTCGAACTACTATGCAGCAAGCTCGCCATACCTAGAGGGGCATGCCCGCAAGATCGGGATCGTACCCCCCGGTGTCGATCCCGAGAGATACAGGCCCGTGCCAAAGGCTCTCCTGAAGCAGCGGTACGGGCTTGACATCCAGAAGATCCTGCTCTTTGTGGGGCAGCTCAACCGTGAGAGCCAGCACAAAGGGCTTGATTACCTCATCCGGGCGCTGAAGCTCGTCCGGAGAGATGAGGATGCACGGTTGATCGTCGTCGGGACCGGCAATTACAGGGACCATTATGAGAAGCTCGCAGCGCGGGAGGGTCTGGAGGGGGATGTCATCTTCGCCGGGTTCGTGACAAACGAAGAGATCCCGCAGTACTTCAGCGGCAGCGACCTCATGGTGCTCCCCAGCTACGACCGTGCGGAAGGGTTTGGCATGGTGTTGATCGAGGCCCAGGCCTGCGGCATCCCGGTGATCGGAACGAACGTGGGCGGCATACCCTTTGCGGTGGAGGATGGCAAGACCGGGCTCATCGTCCCCCCCAGGGATGCGGAAAGCCTGGCGAAGGCAATATTGCGCCTGTTCTGTGATACGGAGCTCTACCGCAGCATGGCTGAAAACGGCCCGGTACGGGTTCGCGAGCACTTTACATGGGAGAAGAGCAGTGCAGCCTACCACGGGATCCTGACCGATCTGTTATGTGAGAAAGAGGTCACGGAGAGCCCCGGCATCGGCCGGCCCTAGGCCCCATACTATGCAGTCATCCAGTTTGCCATCTGTATGCCGATGAGAGCAAAGAACACCAGCACGGAGACAAGAGCCATATACCGGAGGTGCGGGAGGTATCGGAAATCAGGATCCTTCTCTTGTAGGAGCTGAATGCCGTAGAGGATACAGAGCAGCGCCACCACAAAAGCAATCTCCAAAACGGAGAGGAAAGTTCCGAAGGCATTAAGGATGATGGATATCATCGCAGTCACGACGCAGCACCCTATGCGACTCCATGAGCGTGTTCATCCGAACGGAGTACGAGACAGACATGCCACTGCGTGCATGTAAATGTTTTGCTAGACAACCTCCTATCCCGTCCGATCACACGCGGTTGAACAGAGCAGCCCCGTTGGAGTCGTAGATCTTCCCAAAACCCTCCCTCTCGAGGTTCTCTCTCGGATCGTGTGTCAGGCGGTAGACGCCGTCATAACAGGGAAAGGGGGATCCCAGGATATGCGATCGGATCAGGATCAGTCTCTCCTCGACCGGACGATAGTGGCCCGAGACAAGCGCTTCATGGATAGGCCGCAGGTGCGGCCGCCCGGCCAGGTCTTCCTGGATGCATGTATACACATCGGTACCGATCGGTTCGTCCGTCATCTCCAGGACGGTCTCAGTGGCACGGAGTTCGGACTCCGTGAGCGCAGCCCGCACAGCGCTGGTCGGGGAGAAGGCGGGATTGTCCACATTGGCGTTGGGACTCATGACCATGAGGAACGCAAGAGCAGATATCCCCGTCCAGAGGAAGAGGCTGCGGAACTCCCCACCTGCACGGGCTGTGAAAATGAGGATCGAGACCGCCAGGGGTATAGCGAGCATGATCTGCGAGAAGAACCACCAGCGGTGCTCTACAAGAGACATCCCGGCAATCATGGGCAAGAAGCCGAGAGCCAGAACGACTAACCCGTTAGCTGCAAGGGCAAATCCATATCGGTTCCCGTAGCGGAACATATAAAAGACACCGATCAGGCTTCCGGCAAAGTACAGGAACATCCCGGCATTATTGAAGAACTGCTCGGGAAGCGGGACTCCCAGGATATACGCCTGCACCTGCGTCGGTACTTGTATAAAGTAATCCTGGCTGAATCCTGTCTGCAGGATATCGGAGAGAATCCAGAGATGGCCGGAGATGTACCGCCACCAGGCGAGCAGCCCGACAGTGAATTGAATAACAAGGATCAGGTTCACCGGATATCGGCTCAGCCCTTCCCCGTGGTTCTCCCACCAGAATGCGGCCAGGCAGATGAAAAGGACAAGAGCCAGGAAGACCGCCGTCATACTGTGGGAGAGGATGATGGCCGCCATGATGAGAAGGGACAGGTGCAGGGATCTGACGGGGGACGTCTCTTTGAGTTTGAAGAGAAGGTAGATGACAACCAGAATGAAGACAGCTGAGAAGGCGTTCGGAATGGACCAGTAGCTCATATATATCTCCTGGTTTGCAACAATCAGCACCAGGGATGCCAGAAGACCGACCATCCTGCTCCCGAAGAGAGCCCGGCCGATCAGGTAGGTAAAGAGCGTCAGGCAGACGATCTGAACCAGGCTCACAGAGAGCATGGCGGCGAGTTTGTAGCCTATGTCGCCGATCATCGACATACTGGCAATCTCCAGATGGAAAAGTGGCAGGTGGGTATAGGTCAGGGATAGCGGGATGCTGTGCAGCTCCAGCATCAGCTCCGTAAAAGCCTGGTGCCACCAGGGATCCACCCCCAGGACGCTGGGAAAGATTAGAAGTTGGGTCCAGGCAAGGGATAGTCCGAGGGAGATGATCTGCAGGAGTACTAGCGGCACCCCCCGGGGGGAAGTGTACAGTATCTCCATGGCAAGAACGCCGGCCATCGCTGAGACCAGGATGAAGTAGCCGAGGGGCCTCTCGTATACGCCGGCGCGCAGGTGGATCTGGAGCAGGCTCGCAACGAAGAGGGCGATATAAGCCAGGACCAGCACCCGGAATGCCCCCGAAGGGTACGGGTGCTGCAGGCGGGAGAGGAACACCCCGGCGGGGAAGGCTGCATCTCGACGCAGAATCAGCCAGAGAGCGCAGAAGAGGAGCGTCAGGACCCCGATGAGCACGTAGATCAGGCGATTGCTACGGAAGACGAGATAGGCGATCAGAGCTAAAGAGGCGAGGATCCCGAGAACGGACATGGTTAGATCCAGCTCCGTCCGCTCCAATATCCGTATCCGCGTCATCTGCGATTCTTCAACCCCTCGACGATCCGCGCAAACCGTTCCACCGCTACTGCGGGGTTCATCTCGGACTGCACGTGGTCTCGAGCCTCCCTCGCGATCGCCTCCAGGTCGGGATGGGCCAGAGCCCGCAGGACATGGTAAGTCAGGCACGCGGGCGTGTTGTCGGGTGCGATGAAACCGCTCTCGCCATCGCGGATGAAATCCGGTACTGCTCCCACCGGCGTCGCGAGCACAGGCGTACCGCAGGCCATGGCCTCCAGCATGACGTTGGGCAGACCTTCCGTAAAAGAAGGCAGTACGACCAGTCTGCAGGTATTAAAAAATTCCGGAAGCTCATCATGGGGTATCCAGCCCGTGAACCGTACTCGGTCCGACACATTCGCTTCACGGAGGGATTGTTCCAGGCGCTCGCGCAGAGGGCCGTCTCCCGCGATGATACACTCGATATCCCCCCGCGCTGACAGGATCTCCGGAATCGCCTGAACGAACTGCAGGATACCTTTCTCCTCTACGTGCCGGCCGACATAGGCGATTCTGGTACTTCTTTCTCCTAGCGGCTTCCGTTCACGGAATGCCGAATAATCGATCAGATGTTCGGGTGCAAAGCGTATCTTGTCCCGAAACCGCTCGAGCCCCCACTCGCGGATGAGAGAGGGCGAGTAGAGCACGATCCGATCGCAGAGTCTGCAGTTGATCTCGGTGAGACCTCTGGAATATCTCTGAAACGCATCACAAGAAGACGCGAGGATGATGCTGTTGGAGGCCGGAAGTACCAGTATTACAGGTTTTTTTTGGATTTTAGCGGTGACCATGGGGAGTACGAGGAGTTCTCCCCCAAAGAAGAATACCCAGAGGTCTGTCTTTTGCTGCCTCGCGATCAAATAGGCCAGCCGGAGCTGCGCAATGATATAGTTCCAGAGGCGGGAGACTGCATTCTCTCCCCGCTTATGACAGATTCCCTGCAGCTGCACGCGGGGATCCCCTTTAAAGGCAGAAATGCCGCTGTTGCCCGTGATTAGGGCGATCCGGTCGGCAGAGAGGTTCGAGAGAATCCGGATCAGGTTGGTCAGGGGAGTGATACCGGACCTCTCGATTGGAAATGTGAGTATGCCAAGGTATTGCAATCCCATGCAGGTCTCCCGGGTATGGGCTGGAGAGGATCAAGTCCAGACAGATACCCCTTCTTTCAAGGCAAGCAACCTTAAACCTTTCCCCCCGAACCGCGCACCTCCTACGGATGAAGTCCGCCGAATCTCCGGGAGAGCGCGGATCGGGGATCGCACCGGCCGGGTAGATCGCGGCCTTTCCACGCATTAATCCCGCAGATCCCCTGCATTCTCCTTCCCCGTACGGAATCTCGATACCACATGCCGGTAGATCTCCATGTAGCGCTCCGTTACAGGCACCCAGTCATACTGGAGTATGTGCATCCGCGCAGCGCTCCCCATGCGCTCACGGCGTTCCTCGTCCGCGAGAAGGAGGAGGATCTTCGCCGCAAGGTCGGCGGCATCCCCGGAGCGGAACACCATCCCCGTGATCCCGTCCTGAAGGACTCCGGGGTTGGAGGTATCGGAGGCGATCACCGGCCGGCCGAGCGCCGCCGCTTCGAAGAGCGCGGAGGGCTGGCAGTCCCATCGGGATGGAATGACCACGACTTTAGAAGAGCGGTAGAACGCGTACTTCTCGGCATCGGATACGTATCCCGTGAACCGCACATTCCGCCCGATCCGAAACGCCTGCACCAGCCTTCTTAATTCAGTCTCCTGCGGCCCCGTTCCGCCGATGAACACCCGTAGATCGGGAATGGCCGAGACGACCCGGGGCAGGGCGGATACGAGCAGATCCGCACCTTTCAGCCAGGTGAGATTATTCACAAAGACGATATCGGGGCTCTCTTCCGCCGGCAGTCGCGAACTGTCGGATTCGAGACTTCGGATGTTGAGGCCTGCAGGAACAACGAAGATGGCCGATTTGGATGACCGACGGATCAGGTCGCGGATGGAGGGGGCATCGACGACGATGTTCGGAACTCTCGACAGCACATACCGTTCATTCAGGATGAAGAGACTATGGAAGAGATACGAGAAGATCCGTTCGGAAGCCGGCATATCCCTTCTGTAGTACGAGATCTCGTTCTCGAAGATACCGAATGCGGTTAAGAGTACGGGATACCTGTGGCGGAGCAGGGCGGCAGCGGTGGAGTAGGGATACTGCGTTGAGAGTGCGTGGATGATATCGGGACGGAGGTCTTCGGCGAGCCGGAGCATTCTCCGGAGGAGCCAGGGGTGTAAATAGGGGACCGAGAAGCATCCCCCCTTCCGAAGCCCGTGGATCGTGCAGCCCTCACACCGAATATCGGAGTTCCGCTCGCTCATCGTGATCACATGGAGATCCAGATCGTCCCGTGCGGAGAGGTGCGCGATGAACTCGGATACGTACATCCGGTTGCCCTGACGGTCCGGAATCCCGCCGGCAAAATCGCAGAGAACCACTACCTTCATCGTCACCTTCCATTCGGCGCCGTATGCGGGTGTATTGCGAACGCCGTGGACAGATGAACGGTGGCATAGATTAAAGTTGCCCTCCCGGGGACCTCGAGAGTACCTGCTGCTGAGATCGGCGGGGATAATCACAAAAAAATGAGATGCCCGGACCTGCTGGGATCTCGGAAGGTCAGCGGCGGACGTTCAGATTGGCGATACGGATGTTGTTATCTTCGTTGCTCTCCAGGATGCGGTTGACATCGTCCACCCAGGCATGGATGGTGTGCGTTCCAGCTCCCGGCTTCCAGACAGCGGTGCCTGCCAATCCGCCGTTTACCGTCAGCGTTATGGAGGCGCCCGGTGCCAGCGGACCGGTCCAGGTGTCGGACCAGACTACGGTGGAGCCGCCGTCGAGTTCAAAGCCCACGCCGTGGATCACGCCGGCCGGGGTTGCCGCGGTGCCCTGGTTCTTGATCGTCGCCTGGAGGGTCACCGTGTCCCCCGCCTTCGGGTTGGCGGGCTGCCAGGAGACCCCGGTCACCACGAGATCGGGCAATCCCGTTCCGGGGGTCGGGGTGGGCGTCGGGGTCGGTGTTGGAGTGGGCGCCGGTGTTGGGGTTGGTGTTGGGGTCGGTGTTGGAGTAGGGGTCGGGGTGGGCGTTGCCGCGGCGACGGTCAGGGTCGCCGTAAGCACATTATTGCCTTCGTTGCTCTCCAGGATACGGTTGACGTCGTCCACATGGGCACGGATGGTGTGCGTTCCAGCTCCCGGCTTCCAGACAGCGGTGCCTGCCAATCCGCCGTTTACCGTCAGCGTTATGGAGGCGCCCGGTGCCAGCGGACCGGTCCAGGTGTCGGACCAGACTACGGTGGAGCCGCCGTCGAGTTCAAAGCCCACGCCGTGGATCACGCCGGCCGGGGTTGCCGCGGTGCCCTGGTTCTTGATCGTCGCCTGGAGGGTCACCGTGTCCCCCGCCTTCGGGTTGGCGGGCTGCCAGGAGACCCCGGTCACCACGAGATCGGGCAATCCCGTTCCGGGGGTCGGGGTGGGCGTCGGGGTCGGTGTTGGAGTGGGCGCCGGTGTTGGGGTCGGTGTTGGGGTCGGTGTTGGAGTAGGGGTCGGGGTGGGCATGCCACCATTGTAGGGAAGAATCGTGAGACCTGTAGTGCTGACCGAACCCGATACCGATACCGGTTGGGCAGCATTGGATCGGACTGTGCCCGAGAAACCTACGTTCTGCCCATTCGGACAGGCGATGACCGTTCCGCTACCGCCATAGGTGTCCACGTTAAAGGTCGAATCCCGTACGGGGTAACCCGAGACGCCAAAGACATTGCACTTGGATCCATCGCCCTTCGGTGTAATGAGTGTCAGCCCTTTCGCAGTCAGATGGTGAGCATTCGCCGCCCAGATCCCGTACCGATCTGCGTCCTGGCTGATGCAGTTCTCCATGTAGATGGTGTCTGTGTAGTCCAGCTTGAATCCAATCTCGGAACCGGTATCCCGGCAGTTATAGAGCTTGGTGTTTGACGAGGGATACCAGACGCTGTAGCCGGCTTTACGATTATTCTCGGCCGTACAGTTGTAGAGCGAGACGTCCCCATGCAGCCAGAAACCGGCACCGAACAGACACCCGTACATGTTCTCATCCGGGTTGTAATAATCGTCCGGCTTCACGCCGTTGTTCCGCGCCACGCAGTCCCGGAAGACCACGTTGGTCACCTTGGGCCGGCCCTCGAAGTGGAATCCGGACTCAAAGGAGCCTTCCGCCAGGCAGCGGATGACCTGGGAGTCCTCGATGTCGGTGTTCTCCGCCAGGTCGAACCCGGTCGTCCACTGGCCGTAGGGGCTGAACCGGCTGTAGCGGCCGCTGTTGATCGCCTGGCAGTCGATGTAGCGGATGTTGCGCAGCAGTTTGGGAGACCCATCGCCGTCGTTCATGAANCCGTGCCGCCCGCAGTCGATCGCCCGGCAGTTGTTGAACTCGATGTCCTCCACAATCGCGTTGGAGGCCCAGATCTGGAACGCCCCCTCGGTGTTGTGGGAGTTGTCCACAGTCGCCGTCACGTTCTGCACTTTGATATGGTTGGAGTTATAGAGGAAGATCGCCCCGGTGCCGGTGGTCTTGAAGTTCCGCAGAACCACATTCTGGCGGGAACTGACGCGGAGCATGCCGGAGGTCCACGCGAGGGTCGTGGCATCCACCCCCTTTCCCTCGAGGGTCACCCCGCTCGGGACGTTGAGGTCGCCATTCAGGTTGAAGGTGCCCTCGGTCAGGGTGACGACCCCGCCGGACCCGGCTGCGGTGAGCGCCTGCTGGATCTGGACCTGGTCCCCGCTGCCGTCGCAGAGGTAATGCGCCTGTGCCCTGGACTGAGCGCTGCTGTCTGCTGCAGCCACCACAAGGGCACTTGCCGCACTCACGACAAGGCCTAGGAGTGCTAGAGACAGTAAAGCCATGGATATCCTCCGGAGAGCCCATCCGGAACTCAATCCACGAGTATTTCTGGGAACGTTACCTGAAAATCTCAATAATTTACCTCCTGTGCTGTGCGATGAAGAGTAGGCCGCAGGACCTACTCCCCCAGCATTCAATCTAAAACACTACTATAAAAATAAATAAGAATGTATTATCAGGTGATATACAATTCAATTCGAATAAAAACAGGATATAACCCAATACATTAATACAATTAATGAGAAATTAGTTGAAAAATTATTAGAAAAATATAAATTATAATATTGTAAATTTTGCGTTTCGGGGAGTAGTTTGAAAACGATCCGTAGTATTTTACTATTTAAACGAATATTTCCATGCACCCATTTGCTTTGATTATAAATGTCATTTACGACATTCACGCACTGCAGACTGAACATATATAGAATAAGGCTGTGAGAGACTTTATATCCTTAATCTGGCATTATACCAGCCTATAATAGGACAAAGGAGCCCTGGCAGATCTTAAAAATGGTGCGACCAGGAATCGTACGTGGATTGAAAGATGTCAACCGGTATGCCTTCCGAGCCGGTGCAGCTCTCGCAGGAGGGGCGGTGACCTAGAAGGCGCGGCTGCGAAGGCGCACCCTGCAGGATGGCCCAATTCCGTCCCCCATAATAGGCCTCTTTCAGAATTCAGCGCCATTCCCGAGGTGCTGCGAAAGTGCCTCAAACGGCAGTCCCATCAAGTATCCTGCCCAACGCGTCCAGCAGCCGGTCCGCGAGAGTGACCCATTGGTTCTCGATGATAGCCTTCTCGCGCAGGGAGGGTGTCTCCGTGAGGGGCTGGAACTGGAGAAGGCTCGTATCGATACTGCTGCTGTTCTCGATCAGCAGAGGATCCTGCAGATCCGTGGCGACCACGCCCGCAATCCGTACACTCCGGCTCGTATTGATCCAGATGGCCCTGGGTGCATGAAGCCCTTCGCAGGGGCGATCTTCTGCGGAGAAGAGGCCATCTGTGGGGCCAATCCTGACGCATACGGATTCGTTAGCCACGGGGCCTTCCCCCCTGTACCGTTCCATCGAGATATTGGCCGCATCCAGACAGAGAATTCCCAATGCCCCGAATGCATTGCTCCTGCAATCCGCAAGGTGGACGTCGTCCGCATGGGCAAGTACAAAGCCTATCAAAGAATGGGAGTCCGTGCAGTTAAGGGCTCGTGATCCCGAACCCAGAATGTATCCGGCCCGCTGGTTCTTCTCTGATGTGCAGTTAACGAGCTGTGTTGACCCGTGCACAAGGTAACCGGATCCAAAATGCGCACCGTAGGTAGCCTCATCCGGGTTGTAATAATCGTCCGGCTTCACGCCGTTGTTCCGCGCCACGCAGTCCCGGAAGACCACGTTGGTCACCTTGGGCCGGCCCTCGAAGTGGAATCCGGACTCAAAGGAGCCTTCCGCCAGGCAGCGGATGACCTGGGAGTCCTCGATGTCGGTGTTCTCCGCCAGGTCGAACCCGGTCGTCCACTGGCCGTAGGGGCTGAACCGGCTGTAGCGGCCGCTGTTGATCGCCTGGCAGTCGATGTAGCGGATGTTGCGCAGCAGTTTGGGAGACCCATCGCCGTCGTTCATGAACCCGTGCCGCCCGCAGTCGATCGCCCGGCAGTTGTTGAACTCGATGTCCTCCACAATCGCGTTGGAGGCCCAGATCTGGAACGCCCCCTCGGTGTTGTGGGAGTTGTCCACAGTCGCCGTCACGTTCTGCACTTTGATATGGTTGGAGTTATAGAGGAAGATCGCCCCGGTGCCGGTGGTCTTGAAGTTCCGCAGAACCACATTCTGGCGGGAACTGACGCGGAGCATGCCGGAGGTCCACGCGAGGGTCGTGGCATCCACCCCCTTTCCCTCGAGGGTCACCCCGCTCGGGACGTTGAGGTCGCCATTCAGGTTGAAGGTGCCCTCGGTCAGGGTGACGACCCCGCCGGACCCGGCTGCGGTGAGCGCCTGCTGGATCTGGACCTGGTCCCCGCTGCCGTCGCAGAGGTAATGCGCCTGTGCCCTGGACGTATTAGAGCCATCGTGCGCAGCAACCAGAATAGATGCCGCACAGGAAACCCCGACAAAGGAAGGAAGGAGAAATGAAAGGAGAATCAGGAGGAATGTTAATCTCCGCGAGGTGAGGGTTCTAGCGATCATGTCGGGTAGGTCCAGTAGAGAGGGTAAAATGATAAAAGTATCGGCAGTATCGCCAAACATCTCGGATCACCCTGCGATTGCACGGCAGAGGGGACGCCGCTGACATCCCGGCGGCAGCCGCTTCCCCAGCCCGGTTCGTGAAAGACAGACCTTCCGCGGCTCCCGTCCAGCCAGCCCGATTCCGAGATCCCTGCCAGGCTCCGAATGGTATCGATCCAGAGGCCTCTCAACCCCTCTCCAAACCCTATGGGGCACGAGATCCCGGGAAAAATCACTATTCGAAGACCACCTGGGACTGCAAGAGTATTCTGCATCCTACCGCGATCTGAAACGGAGACTGTTCCGGGCATACCGATAGGCAAATCTCCTGAGCAGCGCTGCAGCCCGGGCTTCCTTCACCTGCTTATCAACCGTACCATTGAGTTTCAAGGCAGGGATTCCGGGTCGTGGAGAGAACTGAAATATAAATAGGTCATCGAGCCGCAGGGGGGGCATGAGGAGGTTTAAAGTTGCTTGGAAATCGGCATCCGTCTCGGTCGGGAAACCCACCAAGAACTGCGTGCTGAGTCGGATGTGCGGATACTTGCTATTGATCTCGAGCATGAGATCCCGCCAGGCCTCCGCAGAATACTTCCTGCCCATCAGTTTGAGGATTCTGTCGCTGCCCGACTGCACGGGAGACATCAGACTATCGATCCTTCCTGTCTTAAAAATCGCCTTCATCTGCGGATAGATCAGCAAAAGGTTGTGCGGCTCTACCTGATTCAGGGTAATCTTGAAGGCAGCCGCGCCGGCGGCATCTATCATTGCCTGGAGGAGATCGGGCAGGCAAAGTCCCCGGTCCATCCCGTATGCACCGAGATCCGTGGCTATCAGGGAGAAGCGGTTGTAGCCCTTCTCAAGGCCTTCTTGGAATTCATCCCGGATCGCCTCGAGCGGGCGGCTTCTGATCGGGCCGAATACTGGCCGTTCGCTGCAGTACGTGCAGTGACCGGTGCATCCCGTGGCAACGGGGATATAAAAGATACTCGAATCATACTGATAGCGGGAGTGCAGCAATTCGATTCCCTGTTTCCCCCTGAGTATTACCGCAGTAAGAGGATCCGCTCTGGCACATCCATGGTATGTTGCAGGGGCAAGGGTGGCCATGTCATCCGCCGCCGCCGCGTGGGATATCTGATGTATGGAGATCTCACCCCCAAATCTATCAAAAAAATCGTCATCCCGCGGGCCCACCAGGGCTCCATCATACACCTCTGCTAGCGCCGCAGGATTCTGTCTCGGGAGACAGCCCCAGACGATCAGTTCTGCATCAGGCTTCTTCTTCGAGATCAGGTCGTGGATAACCTGGAGGGATTGATCCTCCTTCTCCTTTGTTAATCCGCACGCATAGAAGATGATACAGGTGGCATGGCGGGGATCGTCGGTTAATGATCGCTGATTGGCTATAAAAAACCTTTGGACGCGTTTTGAGCTCAGCTGGGCATCCTGGCACCCATTTGTCCCAACGTAGATCGTATCCATTGATGATCCGTCCTCTGATATCACTGTTAGTATAAAATGTACTGGTTACTTTAGCAGCACCGTTGCAACGGATCCCACTTTCACTCCGAGAGGAAATCCCATTCCCACTACTCGCTTCAACCGGCGGTATACCCGGAAGGTCGATGGCCTCTGGCCGTTGACCTGCTCATCCCTGCATTATAATCTGCTCCGCTGATAGAGGCCCCGAACTACACTCCAGATTATTCCCTTCTCGTGCGGGGTGAGCATCACGTGGCACATCATCACTGAGAGCGCGAAGAATAGTGGGATCGCGAGCAGGTTCTCTCCAATCCTGCCCTTTGTAGCGACATATATGGCAAGCATGAGTGAGAATAGCCCCAGAGCCCTGCCATAGTAGCCAACCTGTATCTGTATATTGAACAGCTTCTTCTGGAGGATGATGAAGAGTACTGTCGAGAGCAGCAGGGATAGCGACGTGGCAACCGCCGCACCCGTGATCCCGAAGGCCTGAATGAGCGGAATATCCAGGAGGATGTTGGTCGCCAGTACAATGGCGTTCACTTTCACGGCAATGCCCGGTCGATTCATCGCACTGACGGCCGAACCGATGGATAAGACCGGTCCAAAGAGAAGCATGCCCGCTACGAGCACGTTCATCGAGGCGGCGGCAGGGAGGTACTCGGGAGAGAAGAGAAGCATGATGAGGCGATCTGAGAAGACGATGAGAAGAAAGCCCATGCTGGAGAGAAAAATCAGACAGCCTTTTATCGACAGGTTCATCAGCCATTCGTTCTCCTCCCGAAGCCCGCGGCTGTGATTATTGGCAATCATTGGGTAGGTGACCAGGGAGATCGCTCCCGGGAGCGCGATAAAGCCTGTCTTTGCGATGGCAACAGCAATGGAGTAGATGCCGACATCGGCATCCGTTAAAAAATATCCGATAAGAAGTGTATCCGCGTAGGTGGTCAGCAGCCAGATGGTATTGACCACCAGCAGCTGGAGGCCGAAAACGGTGAGCTCTCCCGTAATCCTTCGGTATGCAGAGAAGTTCATGGTGAACCGCGCCCGGATGGCTGCAATCATGAATATGAAAAGCACGAATTCCGTGACCACCTGGGCAAGGATGGCTCCCCGGATGCCGAGCCCAAGCCAGACGAACCCAAGAGTTGTTCCTACGATCAAGATCGACCGGAAGATAGAGCGAAATGCAAATAGATGCATCTCCTGCAACCCATTCAGCAGGCCCAGCAATGTCGAATTGACGACAAAGATCGGTATTGCTAGCGCCAGCAACCGGATCGGGGAGGAGAGGTCCGGCATGTGAAAGAGGCCTGCCATCGTCTCCGCCCCCAGAAATACGGCGGTTGCAAACACCGACGCGATCACCACGGAGTTGATTGTGCTGGAGGTTGCAATACTGTGCATCCTCTCCGGGGAGTCCCTGCTCTCTGCAATGTATTTGACTACGGCAGTGGGAATGCCGATGCCGGCAAGAAGGGATGCGATCGAGTAGATGGTGATGGCAAGCATGTAGACCCCGAAATATGCAGGACCGAGCCATCTCCCGATGAAGAGACTGAGTACAAACCCGGATCCCAGGGTGAGAACCTGGCTGAGAAAGACCCAGCTCACATCCAGGGTCATTTTCTTTAAAAATCGCACGCCGTCACCTGTATACCAGGCGCAGTACGTAGATATCCCGGTATTTATAATGATCTCAGGGCTCCGGCGAACTGCCCGATACTTTTATTAAGCTTGGATAGGGGTATAGCGCGGACATGCAGTTGCGCTGGATAGAGGAGGTGCCTCCGTCACACTGGGAAGAGATTGTCAAAGAGGCAGAGGGGTGCTGTTTCTTCCACACACCTGCATGGGCACACATTGTCGAGAAGACATACGGATATCGCACTGCGACGAGGCTTTTTGAAATTGATGGGACGCAGGTGCTTCTTCCCATGATGGAGGAACCATTGCACGGCATCCGGGTGTATCACTCCATGCCCTTTGGGTATTGGGGGAATATTTCCCGTGAAGGATCTGACGGCAGATCGGGTATACGCGATAGTGGAGAGCGTGATACAGGGCAGAACCTTCCAGTTTACCCTGAACTGCCCTCCCTTCTTTGACATCCCCTCTCCGGGAAGACCGCTACCATCAGGTTCTGAGAGACGAGGGGAGTTGCGTGCATATCCTCCCGCTGGAAAAGGATTTCAAGTACATCTGGAAGAATGTGGTGAAAAAATCCCGCCGGGAAGAGGCGAGGCAGGCAGAGCGGCTCGCGGTGGAGATCCGCGATGCGGCATCGGAGGAGGATGTGCAGGAGTTCTACAGCATCTACGCCGAGTCGACCCGGAGGTGGGGATACGGCACCCCGCCGGATCCTATACAGCTCTACGAAAACCTTCTCAATTCCCGCGACGCCGGCATCAAATTCCGGCTGGCAACGGTTGGAGAGGAGATCATCGGCGGTGTGATCTCTCTGGGTTACGGCAAGAGCCTCTTCGGTTTCAAGAGCGTCTTCCGGGCAGACTATGGAAAGTACCATGCAACCACGCTCCTCTATCGGGATGCGATCGAGATCGCATGCGAAGAAGGGTATGCATATCTTAACCTGGGTGCGAGCGTGAGCAGCCTCCCCGGCCATCGCGAGAGGCTCATGAAGCTCAAAGAGAGTTACGGCGCCAGGAAGGTCGGGATCAAGACCTACCAGAGCCGATCCCGGTTGGGGCATATGCTCTGTTCCTGCAGAAAATGGCTGGAATCTTGATATCCTTTTTATCCAATGCAGAATGCGATTCAGCTAGTTTTTTTCTGCGGCTCTATCGAGCTGCCGCGAACGGGATATGAGAGTTCTAGTACGTTCGAGCCTAGGGGCCGGATACGATCGAGCGGAATGCCTGCAAAATAGGGGGGATGCCGCCCATCCAAACGCTGAAAGTCTGGCGGTGCTTGAAAAAGGGATGGCAGATCGCCTCCCGCGGGATGAGTGCAATGGTAGGGGTGTTGGCAGCAGAAGAGGGCGATTGCAGAGGAGATCGGGGCATCCTCGGGAAGGCGCAACCTGCGCATATGCATGGATTGAAGAAGAGTATTCAGACGGCAAGATGCGCGAGAATGCGGGCGAATATGAAGAAGAGGTCAGGAGTTTGATGAGGGTATGGTCGCAGATCCTTTGATGGAAATCCTCAAACGAGTATCCCCTCTGGATAGGCTCTGCCAGGATCGTCTGGAAAAGATCGTTGGACCTTTTCGGCACGGTCGCGGGAGGGATCGCAAATAGGGTAAACCCGATTCCGGTCCTCGATCCGATTGCTGCCTCCAATCCCTGATCCTAGCACCAATACTCCCCCGCAGAGGGGAAGGGGGCGGATAGGTTGCGGAGGGAGTGAGCCGGGATCCCCCCACTGCGTCACGGAACTCGTGTAAAAACTGCGGCGGCTATGTACTCGTGCGATGATCGGGAGAGATGGATCCTACGAGGCGTGCCGAATCCCTTCTGACCATCGGGAAATCCACCAGTATTGCGGTGGAGGGATTGAAGCAAATGCACCGGCGGCAACAGCATTCCCGGGCTATGCGAAGGGCATCAACGAATCCATAAACGGGCAGCTTAAAAAAGGCTTTGAGAGGCAGTAGCGATGCAAATTAGATATAATAACCCACTCCACAAACCTCCCCAGAATCGAATTGCGATTAATTCCTGGATCTATGAACGGGGCGAGATTCTGTTTCCTC
>JASEFH010000030.1 GCA_030019205.1 Methanomicrobiales archaeon | reverse complement strand
TCTCGGCGACCGAGGATACGGTCCTGTATCTCTACTACGACCCGGACCACGCCGATAACGATACCTACGTCGGCGCGATCGGGAGCATCCCGGGGCGGGCCGTCTGGAGCAATGGCTACGCGGGCGTCTGGCACATGAAGCCATCTGGAGGTCTGGTGCTGGACTCAACCGCGAACGCGAACCACGGTACGATCTACGGGGCGACGGTCACACAGGGGCCGCTCGGGCGGTGCCTGTCGTACGATGACATTGACGATAAAATAGAGGTGTATCCGCACACTGGCCTGACGGGCGTGACGAACAATCTCTTGGTACAGGTTTACTTCAAGACCCCCGATCACACCGACCGGCTGGGACTTGCAGCGGTCTGGTCTGGAGGTATTAGTAACCTGGCTTGGTTCTTTGAGATCAGCGGCCCGGTGGGGACGATCCGGTTTGCAGCGTCGCAAACCAATCCAACATATTCCGTTTGGGCCTGGCCTAACGTCGTCTTGGACAATACGTGGCATACTCTCGCGGTCTTGTGGGCGGCCGGCAATCATCCCGATCTGTATATCGACGGGCAGAAACAGACGCGAGCATCGGACGGGGCTCTAATAACGTCAATATGCCCCATCGATTACAAGTTTGAAATCGGGGCGATGAATCGATATTTCTACGGGGACATGGCGGCATTGCATGTGCTCAGCGACACCCCGTCTGCAAATCCCGCCTGGATCGCCGCCACGAACGCCGCCCTGACCGATACCCTGGTCGCCTACACCGCCGACCTGGTGAAGATGGGCGTCGGGACGGTCCCGCCGGCCCGGGTGGTCGTCTGGGGCGACAACGAAGACGGGCAGCGGGACGTTCCCGAAGACCTGATCGCGGTCCAGATCGCGTCTGGCAGCTACCATACCCTGGCGCTGCGGTCGAACGGGACGGTAGTCGCCTGGGGCCAGAACGACGACGGGCAGTGCGACGTCCCGGACGGCCTGATCGCCGTCCAGGTCGCCGCCGGCGCCTATCACTCCCTGGCCCTCCGGGAAGACGGGACGGTTCTCGCCTGGGGCCAGAACTACGACGCCCAGTGCGACGTGCCGCCGGGTCTGGTCGCGACCCAGGTCGACGGCGGCATGTGGCACTCGATCGCCCTCCGGGCGGACGGGTCCGTCGTCGCCTGGGGGAACAATGCCGACGGGCAGTGCAACGTGCCCCCGGGCCTGGTAGCGATCCGGATCGCCGCGGGGGACTACCATTCCCTCGCCATCCGGGAAGACGGGACCGTGGTCGCCTGGGGAGACAACAGCAGCGGCCAGTGCGACGTCCCGGACGGCCTGATCGCCGTCCAGGTCGCCGCCGGGGTGAACCATTCCCTGGCGCTCAAGGCGGACGGGTCGGTGGTCGCCTGGGGGTCGAACCTCGACGGGCAATGCAACGTGCCCCCGGACCTCGTCGCGGTCCATATCGCCGCCGGGTCCTATCATTCCCTGGCAATCAAAGAGGACCGGTTGGTCGTGGCGTGGGGCTGGAACTATAAAGGACAGTGCACCGTCACGCCGGGCCTGTATGCCAGCTGGATCGACGGCGGCGAACTGCACGCGGTGGCGGTCGTCGGACCGCCGCCGACCGAACCGGTGACCGGCTGGGGGTTTCCGAAAGCGAAGATCACGATCGACCATACCCAGGTCGACGAAGATAGCACGATCGTCCCCCTGAAAGTGGTCCTGTCCACGACCGGTCTCGGGCTCGGGCGGGACCTCGGGATCCTGGTGACGGCGATCGGGTCGAACTGGAAGAAGCTGGCGATCGCCACGGCGGACGGCATGCACTGCTACGTGGGGGTGGCGGAATGGGACCCGTCCACCGGGCACGGGATCGTATACGTGAACGTGCCGGCGGTCTCGGCGACCGAGGATACGGTCCTGTATCTCTACTACGACCCGGACCACGCCGATAACGATACCTACGTCGGCGGCGTCGGGAGTTCGCAGTGGCACACGATCTGGACCCAGTTCATGGCCCTGGAGGTGGCCGACCGGTACGAAGTCGGCTGGGGGTTCCCGAAACTCGTGATCGGGATCGACGGCTACGGCACGCTCTGGGAAGACATAACCGAGTTCCCGATCGCGGTGATCCTGCGGGCGTCAAGCGGGCAGACCGGCGCGGACCTCCGGCCGGTCATGACGACGCTCGGGACCCGCTGGAAGAAGATGGCCGTCGCCACGGCGGACGGGACGCCCTGCCCCGTCGAAGTCACCGAATGGGACCCGTCGACCGGATTCGCCCTGTTCTTCGTGAAGGTCCCCTATATCTCCGCGGCCGGGGATACTCCGCTATACTTCTACTACGACCCGGACCACGCCGATAACGATACCTACGTCGGCGCGATCGGGAGCATCCCGGGGCAGGCGGTCTGGCCGGTCAGCCGGTACGAGGCCGTCTGGCACATGAAGGCGGACGGCGGGCTGGTGAAAGATTCGACCGCGAACGGGAACGACGGGACCCTGCACAACGTCGAGACGGTCGACGGGCCGTTCGGGAAATGCCTGCACTTCAACGGCACGGACGCGAAGATCTCGACCGGTAAATCGACGGTCGACCTCGGGATCGACGGCATCAACAACACGTCCGTCCATCTATGGGCCTATCCGGCCCTGGCGAACGGCGGCGGGCTGTTCGAGTGCGGGACGGAAGCGGCCGGCCAGGAGTTCGGTCTCCGGACCGTCGACGGAGTCCCCGGGCAGTTCCTGGCCCAGCACGGCGGCGGGGCGCCCTACGATTATACGTTCGATTCGGGCTATGCGGAGTTCGACCGCTGGCTCCATGTCGCGCTCGATATCCTGTACGATCCTTCGTACGACGTGAGTTCAGACGCCTGGTGCCAGGGGAAGAGGAAAAAAACCGTATATCAGGACTATACTACCGGTACGGCCAAACCGTTCGAGATCGGGCACTGGTCGGACCAGTACTTCGGCGGCCGGATCGCCGAGTTCCGGATCGAACGGTTCACGACGGACGAATGCGTGGCGTGGACGCCCGTGATCGACCGGGTCTTCGCGAACTACCGCACCCTGGCCGATGCCATGCAGCGGTATGCGTTCCTGCCGCCGCTGGCCATCCTGGAGACGGGGTGGAGCGTGGAGCTGTATGTCGACGACTGGGTGGCCCTGCACGGCGACCTGCCGACACCGCTCGACATCCTGGAGGTCCGGGTCCGGGACGCCTTCAACCGGTTCGCCCGGACCGCTGCGGTGCTGGTCGCCGACCCGGACGGCTCGATCGCGGCTGCGTCGCCGCCGGGGACGCCGATCCTTCTCTACTGTTCGGAGACGGGCGCCGACCCGTTCCTCCTCCGGTTCGGCGGGTTCGTGATCGACCCGAAGACCGACGCGGACACGACGACGCTGGAGCTGCTCAGCTTCGACTTCTGGCTCAAAAAACGGATCGTCTATTACGGGTTCGCCGGGTCGACCGTCTCGGCAGCACTCCAGTACCTGATCGAGACCTATACCCCGCTCGCCTGGAACCCCTCCGCGGTCCAGGTGGTGAACGATGTCACCTTCACCCGGGAATGGAAAGGCACGCCGCTCGACGAGGTGATCGCGGAACTCGCTGCCCTGTCGGCGGACGAAGAGTTCGGGGCGGACGATACCGGCACGTTCTTCTTCCGCCCGCGGTCGGTGAACCGGTCGCCCCGGGACTTTCCGGAAGGCGACTACTACGAGGCGGAGTTCGACGAAGATGCCCGGGCCCAGGTCAACCGCGTCACCCTCTACTACGGCGAGTATCCGGACACGGGCGCGATCGCGGTGCAGGACAAGAAGGCCCAGCTGGTCCTCCAGGAACGGTTCGGCTCACCGAGGCCGGTGGTGATCGAGATCACCCGGGTCTACCCCGAGATCGCGACCGAAGACGCGGCCCGGGCGAAAGCCCGGCAGATCCTCGACGAGAAACGGTCGATCCGGACGGGCGAGCTCCGCACCTGGAACGCCTTCGCCGTCCGACCGGGCGACGTCTGCCGGGTGGAGGTCGAGGACCAGCAGGTCGACGGCGAGTTCCGGGTGGCCCAGATCGAATATTTCTGGCCGGACGGGGAGACGGCCGTCCGGCTGGCGGAGAACGCCGAAGGCGTGGTCGACGTGCTCGTGGAGATCTCCGACGAGGTCTCCCGCATCGACGCCCGGGCGGCGGACCTCGACGCGACGCTCCTGGAGGTCGTGGGCCTGGAGACCGAGCTCGAGATCGAGACGGAACTCGCCGTCTACATTACCCGCGTGCTGGCGGCGGTATTCCTCTGCGGGGACCCGGCGGCCACGAGTGCCGGCGCCCTGGGCGACACCGCGATCGGCGGCGGGGCGCTCGGCGACGCGGGAGCGCGGGAACGGGTGATCTAACGTGGTAACAGTCAATCAAGGGTTAAACCTGTACCGGGACCGGATCCGGGACGCGATCGCGAAAGTCGTGATCGGCACCGGCACGACGCCGGAGTCCGTCGCGGATACGGCCCTGCAGAACCAGGTGGCGGAGAAAGACGCCACGACGTTCGACGCCGGGACGGGCGAGTTCGTCGCCCGCGGCCGGCTGCTGACGACCGAGAACAACGGGCAGGTCCTGACCGAAGTCGGCCTGAAATCGGGGTCGACGGTCACGGAGCGGCGAACGCACGCGGCGCTCACGAAGACCTCCCTGATCGAAGTCGAATACGAGATTCTCGTCAGACTGAGGAACAAGACATGAAGACGTTTCAGGACGGGGACGCCCTGTTCGGGGCGATGGTGACGGCGCTGATGCAGCTGTGGCCCGAAGGGTCGGCCGTGGTAGCCGGCTGCACCCCCTCGGGTAGTGGGACGGCGCGGCAGGTGACGGTGGGCGCGGGGACCGTGACGGTCGGCGGGACCGCGGTACCGGTCTACCTGCAGACGAAGACGCTCGACGCGGCGACGTTCGACCGATACGACCTGATCGGCGTGAATAACGCCGGCACGGTGACGGTGACGAAAGGCACGGAGACCCGGCGGGTCCCGGCGATACCGGCGAACACGGTCCCGATCGCGATCGCGCTCGTAGAGGTCGGGCAGACGACGATGCCCGCCGACCGGCTGTTAGACGGTCGGGTGCTGGCGTCGGTCCTGCCGGCGCTGGCGATGAAGACGGACACGATCGGGGAGGTGACGCCCGGCGGCGGGGTGACGATCGACGGAGCCCTGATCAAGGACGGGCAGGTCCCGAGTTTCGCGACCACGGTCGCGGGGGATACGCTGCGGTTCAGCGACGATGCCCAGGTCATGACCTCGAACGACTATTATACGGTGCTTAAATCGTTCGTTCTTCCCGACTGGCTGGTGCAGACGTCCACGCTGCGGGTTCGGTTCGACCTGCGGGGGGGAGATGCCAACGACCGGGGATACGCCCGGATCTATTATAACGGGGTCGCGGTCGGGACCGAGCGATCGGTATACGGCGAGGTATACCAGACGTTCACGGAGGACATCCCGAACGTCGGCCAGGGGCGGACGGTCGCCCTCTGCGCAAAACGGGGATCGTATGTGGATTATGGCGCCTTCGTGCGGAACTTCCGGATCTACAGCGGGACTATCACCCCGGTCTGGGGGTTCCCGGCCTCCTGGTGACAGGTCCCCGATTTCCTCTTTTCAGGGAGGATTAATACGTCGGACCGACGCCGAGTTTATACGATTCTACCTCATTATATGGGTCGTAATACCGGATCTCGAACGACCAGGTCTCCCCCGGGTCCAGGTTCCGGATGAAGTCCGCGCCGTTCCCGACCAGGTTGCCATTAGAATCGTAGAATTTGGCCTCGACCGATCCGGCGGTGATGCGATCCGATCCGACATTCTTCGCAGTCCCGAGGACGTAGACGAAATAACCCGAGGTGCCGACATCGAACTCGTGATCCAGGATCTGGAGGCGGTCCCGCCCGCTGACGGCCGGCGGCGTGGTGATCGGGGGCGGCGACGGGTCGGCGATCTCTGCGAGGATATCCGGATCGGCGTGCCCGACGACGTTCGGGAGGCCGGTCTCGACGGCCTGGTAGCTGAACGTATCGACTCGCCCGGCGACCCGCACCCAGGCGCTCGAGGCGTCCGGCCGGTAGACGGTCTGGACCCGATACCCGGTGCCGGTATCAGCAAGAACGATCATCGCCATGCTCGGATCGCCGACGGCTGCCTGGACGATGTCGCCGACCTGGTACTGGCCTGAGGTCGAGGTCGTGGGCGTGGTGGATCCACCGGTATATTCGTACTGCGTGCGGGAGGTGCACCCGCTCGCTGCCACGAGCAGGGCGGCGAGGATGAGCAGGAATGCGAGTCTTTTCATGAAGGAGAACTGGCGGGAGCGATAGAAATAGTTTTTGCCATGGTGTCACCGCTTCCGCATCTCTTGCCGCAGCGCCGCGATCTGCTCCGCGTTCGAGGCCTGCAGGCGGGCAAACATCTCGTCGAACCGCGCCTGCATCTCCTGGATCTGCTGCTCCTGCCGTTCCAGCTGCTCCTGCGCCGCCGCATCCTCCAGGACGACCGGCCGCTCGATGTACAGCCGGTGCTGGTTCGCCCGGTAGAACCGCGCCAGGTCGTCTTCGGTCAGCCGCACGTAGGCGCTGCTCAGGTAGCCGCCCTCGTGGCCCATCAGCATCTCCACCTCGTCGTACCGCCCCAGCCGCGTCCGGAAGAACTTCCGTAGCGAGTGGATATGGTAGAGCGCTCTCCCGGTGCTCGGGTCCGTCCCGGCATAGCCGGCCTTTCGGGCGGCCACGGTCCACATGGCCAGGAGGTTCGAGTAGCTCGTCGGGAAGGTGTGCAGGCATCCCTTGAAGGATCAGGTCAAGGAATGGTTACCTCGATCTATCCTTTGTGCGATAGATATATATACCAATACGTATAATATATGTATTGCAAGAGGTGTAAGAGATGCAGAAGATCCTGACTAAGTTCAGCCCGGAGATCCGGGAGGCGGTCGCCGCAGAAAAGCTTGTGAAGATCCCCCGGTTCCCGGTGGCGGAGTGTTACTTTGTGACCCCCGAGATGGAGCGACTCTACAAAGAGCGCACCGGGCGCGAGATGCCTGGGATATGCGTGGTCTGCAAGCAGTATCCCGCGATTATGACTTGCGATGGCCCGCGGCTCAAGGGCATCCCCGATGGCATCGAGGTCTACTTACAGTGGGCGGACAAGCATCCACAGCAGTAACTTTTGAGGGTGATAAAATGACAACCCGCAAAACGGTAACTACTACCCACTCCCGGTACACTGTAGATGGGGCAGCGTCGGAAAAGTTGATCAAACTCATGGAGGCACCATACGAGCAGACCGTCTCAGTATGTGACTTGGAGACTGGGGAGGAGATCCCGCGTCCAGACCGCTACGAGATCGTAGGCTACGAGGCCCTGGAGCGCGTCCCGCGGCACTACTCCGGGCAGAGCAGCGCGACACTCTACCTGCCGCTGGAGTGGGCAAACAAGAGGGTCAAGGTTGTGAGGATCGACCCGTGAGGTGAGAGAAATGGAAACACGAACCCCCCCTACAACGCTCACCGGCGACGCCTGCCGCCGCCTGGAGAGGATCATCCGCGACGACCTTGAGCACGCGACCGTCTCATCTGCGATGGTGCTCGTCGAGGAGAGCGGCCGGATCGTCATCAACGAACTCGTGCTTCGGCTGGAGGACGGGCGCATGGTGACCCTCATGCCGCTCGATATCCCGGCCGAGACTGCCGTCGACCTGCGGCTGGACATCTACGACGACCACCTCCCCGGCGGTCACGGGTGGCGCGAGGCGACGGTCGCGGAGGACTACGCTGAGGAGCTCGCGGACCTCACGCAGGTCTGGTGCCCGGAGCCGGACACGGTGGAAGAGGCGAGGTTGTAGTTTTGTGCGTAGGTGACAACATGGATGAGATGTTTGAGATCATCAAGGCGGGCGCGGCTGACGCCCCGCCGGAGCGGGCTCTATACCGCATCCAGCACACATACTCGGACGGATCCGGGTCCCGGCTCAACGTAGATTGGGATGGGCTGCTCCGGGTGCATGAGTTGATCCACGAAACGATCGCGTTAGAGGGGTGCGTCTGCGAAACCTGCGATACCAAGGGTTGCCACCGTCCGGCGACGTGGGAAATCGAGTGCCGAGGGGTCGGGGTATCCGGCCGCCTCATCTACTCGTGTGACGAGCATTGCCCAGATCCGGCGGCCCTATCGCCGCAGGACGAGATCCGCAGGCTGGTAGAGGAACGATAGCATGGGAAACGACTGTTGGTACTACCGAGCCCAATACGCAGGCATGACAAAGGTCTGCATGCGGACGAGCTCCGTTGAGCGGGGCCGAATCGTGCGGTTCGGCCTCTGCCCCATCTCCGCTTCGCGGTCCAGGTGGGCGGTCCCGGTCTTCACGACGGGCCGCGTGGGCGTCAGTTCGCCAGGTTCCAGGAACTCCTCCCCTAACCTGCCGGATCCAGACGATGACCTCTTCGTCCTTGAGCAAGCATGCAGGGGAGCGCCTATCATCCATAGGGAGATGTGGGTCAACGCCATCAACGAACTCGTGCTTCGGCTGGAGGACGGGCGCAGATCCCGGCGAGGAATGAGGGATGAAAGCCAAACTGAAGATCGAAGAGACTCGGGCCGGGTCGCGGTGATCCTGCTAGACCCGCCCGACTAATTCTCTTTTTCCTGACGGATTCGAACACTTCGTCCTGAATCCGCCCGGGGGATTCCAAGATAAAACTGGGGGTGGATGCGGCCGGGGCGATCGGTCTCATGGGCTTCATCTTTTTGATCATGCCGACGATCGCGTGGGGCGCTCCGATTAACGAGGCAACTCAACAGGTCTCCGATTTTGTCGTCACTGCGGTGCTCGCACTGGTATCCTATGCAGTCGGAGATGCTTTTGGAAGTCTTGGGTAGATGGCAGTTACGGGACCTCGAGGGTAGTCGAGGCACAAGAGATAATAAATCAAACCTGAAATTTGGACGCGATCGCAAAAAGGCTTTAGACCTGACTAGAAAAGAGCCTTCGCCGGGCTTAAGACTCGTCAGATTAGAAGCCTTTTTTAGTATGGCGGGGGTAGTCATAGTCATGGATGAACTGGCATTTTACCCCAACGCCGAGAAGTACGGGTGGGAGGCGACTCTCCGCAAGGGGATCCGGGAGGAGACGATCACTGCCCAGGACGAGAGCCTGATCCGCGAATACCTCGAAGAGAAGAAGGCGAACGACCACATCCAGCTCCTTCGGGTGAACAAGATCACTTCCATCCTGGTGAATTTCCGCAGATTTTTGACCCGACCCTACTCGGAGGCAGGTATGGGGGATGTCTTCGCGGCGATCAATGGTCTGAAGGAGTACCGGAACCTGCAGGGCAAACCGTACACTCAGAACACAATTCACACTTACGTCCAGATCGTGAAACCGTACCTGCTCTGGTTGATCGAGAATGAGTACAGTGCTCTCCCTGAGAAGAAAGTGAAGAAACTCACGGGGCCCGGGGTGGATGTCAATACGACCGAGCCCGAGGACCTCTGGAGCGTGGAAGAGATCCAGAAACTCATCGAGGCCTGCAAGTACTCGCGGGACCGGGCGGTCGTCTCACTGCTCTACGAATCCGGCTGCAGGATATCAGAGTTGGGACGGCTGCGCTGGAAAGACGCGACCTTCGACCCGTACGGCGTGAAACTCTACCTGGACGACCGAAAGGAAGACAAGAAACGATATGCCCGGCTGACGATGGCTCGAGCCTACCTCGCGACCTGGAAGGCCGACTGTCCGGACGCGTCGCCGGACGCACCGATGTTCACGAACCTCCAGGACAAATCCCCGGTGGAGTACATCACGATCATCCGGCTTCTTGAGCGCCTGAAGAAAGATGCCGGGATCACGAAGCGGCTCACGCCGCACCTCTTCCGGCATTCGCGGATCACGCACATGATTGCGCAGAACTACCAGGAGAGCGTGATCAAGAAGACGATGTGGAACAACCTGAATACGAAGATGCTGGAGACCTACGTGAGCCTGGGCGAGGACGATATCGACGCGGAGATGTTGGAGCGGCAGGGAATCCAGAGGAAGAAGGTGACCGCGGTCGCGAACCCCCTCGCCCCGGTGCCGTGCCCGAACTGCCATACGCCCAACCGGCCACAGGCCCGGTTTTGCGATGTCTGCGGGCGTGGCCTGTCGGATGAGGCGGTGGCAGAGGAGGGCGAGCTGAAACAGGATGTCGTGAACGATCCGGAAGCGCTGCAGGATCTCATCGACCGGCGGATCGCGGAGGCGCTGAAGAAGAGGGGCGAACAGAATTAATTATTTTTATAAAAATAGATTTATTCGGTTGGTTTTATCGCTTCCCTCTCCTGCAGGATATCCCGGATAACCTGCCGGATCCAGACGATGACCTCTTCGTCCTTGAGCAAGCATGCAGGGGAGCGCCTATCATCCATAGGGAGATGTGGGTCAACGCAATACTTATGGCTTCGGCGTGAGCGGTGCGAAAGTTACTTCCTGCCTTTTTCCTTCTCCTCCCCGGGGGCATGATACGCATGCTCCTGCTCCATGACGATCCGGATAATTTCCCTGCCTTCATCGGAGAAGAGCAATTCTTTCAAGGCATCTTTTTGGGTTTGTTTGAACTCCTGAGCATGCAACTCGTGGAATACGGCCTGTCTCAAGAACTCAGATAATGATGCATATTCTCCAGCATCCACGAGTTCCTGAATCTTTGCTTTGACTTTTGGGTCTACTACGACGTCTAGCTTATTTTCAGCTATAATATGATTATTATCTGATTATTATATTATCACTTTCTGACTACTATCGGTAGATTTATATTATGAGACAACTATGAGATTATTGTCTCATATGGCAAAAGATGAAGTGACAAGATTTACTGTCCAGCTCTCCGCTGGAGACAGGAAAATCTTGCAAAAACTCGTCGACAAGGGCATTTTTATGTCCGACAGCGATGCCCTTCGCACCGCAATCCGGACGCTCGGTGCGCAGTATGGCGTGACGAGTATAGACGATGTGCCGGAGGAAGCGAAAGTATGAACCAACCGAAGCGCGTCCCCCGCGATGCGGTGGAGGCCCTGGAGAGAGACCCGATGTACGCGGGTATCGGCGAGATCATGGAACGCCGTGGAAAGTGGAAGATTGTCGATCGAGAGGAGATGTCAACATGCACGAAAGCAGAAGCGTAGTCAGCGAGGAGAGTTCAAAGAAATCGGTTTTGATGGATAAAACTTTCGCGGGTTTTCACGAGCGCGCGGTCGAGCACGACCAGGAGGACGACGGCCTGCAGCACCGGCCGAAGGCGCTCTTCTACTGCCGCCAGTGCGGGTGGAGGTTCTTCACGAGGCGCCAGGCCATCCAAGCGCAGCGGTACGGGTGCCCCGGGTGCGACCGGGTGGATATCGGGAAGGTGAGCTGAGATGACCCTCACCGTCAAGGGGCAGATCACCCAGGAGGACGAGGGGCTCTACCTCGCCGAGTGCAAGGATCTCGGTGCGACGGTTGAGTACGAGCGCCCGGAGGCGACAGAATGACCTCCTCAAAATCCGTATCCTGGTCGGCGCTCATCAACATCGGGAACAACGAATCGCTCGCGCTCACGGTCTCCGGCGAGGCCGCGAACCCCGACGATGCGTGGGATGATGAGGACTATACGGCAGAACTGGCGGAGGCCGACTGATACGGGAAAACCGATCTCGACGCCAGAGGCGGGGACCGCAGCCGCCAAGCAGGGGCCCCATCCAACACTCTGGCACCGGGTATAGAGCGGCGATCGCTCATATACCTTTTCCCTTCCGCTGCGGCTGTTTTCCGACCACGTATGAACTGTGAGATACGAGCATGAAGTCCGAACCCTATCGATTTTACCCGTCGGGCATGCCCGGCATCACCCTCGACCCGAAGACCGTCGAGGCCCTCCTCCAGGTGAACGCTGCCGCCGACCTGAAAGCGGCGATCCTACACCTGGGGCAGTTCCAGCTGAAATTGCTGAAGCACCCGGCCATCCTGCCCGAACCCAAGCGGGAGGAGATCCTGGGTCACGTCCAGAGCCACCTGTTCTTTCTGGAGAAGACCGAGGCGAATTTCCAGAAGTCGATCGCGGGGGGATCCCCATGAGAATACGAAAGGCGATCAGGAGGTGCATCAGGGATGACCGACCTCGACCTGCCCCGGGAAAGCATGCTGACAGAAGAGCAGGGATCCTACGTATGCCGGAACCCTGGCTGCCCGAACGTCCACCGCTGCCGGTTCTTCTATCCGAGCCAGGCCTTTATCCGGTATGCCCGGAACGCCGGGTGCGAGTTCTCCCCGATGGACGTCCAGGTGCACCTGGAGCGTGAAGGCTGATGGCCGCGAAACCGAAAGAACTGGTCCTCGGCCTGACCGTAAACCTCGAAAATTACGAAAATCTGCGGTTCGACTATCGGGCCGATATCGAGACGCCGGAGGATGCAGTCGAGGTGGCGGCGCTGGCGGCCTCGAGCTTGCTGGCGATCGCTGCGGGGGCAAAAGATCCGCACGTCCAGGAGACGATCCGGAAGAAAGTGGCCGGCCTCTTCGGGATCTCGGAAGGCCAGCTCGAGAAGAAATTCCAGCCGAAGGATGTCACGCCGGAGCAGATCGATACGGCGACGGCCAATATCCCTCCCAAGAAGAAGGCGGTCGTCAAGGACGGCCCGATCCACGGTATGGAGACGAAGATGGCGGCTCCGGCGCCGAAACCGGATAATGGGAACGGGAAAAAGGCCCCCGAGCTCGGTCCCGCGGTCGCCCAGTGCGAGAACTGCCAGGCGGGCGTGACCGCCGGCCAGAAGACGATCTCCCAGCTGTTCGCCGGGAAGACGCTCTGTAAAGAGTGCCTGAACGAGGTCCAGGGGGTGAAGGCCTGATGCCACGTGGTCGACCCCGCGGGTCCACGAACTCGCCGGAATCCATCGCCCGCCGGCAGCTGACGAATATCCGGAAACGCCTGGCGAAGGAGGGCCGACCCCCATCCCCCGAAGAGGAGGAGAAGATCCACCACTGGGAAACCGTGATCGGGCTCTGCCCGCGCTCCGCGATCGGATCTACGCGCTCCGAGACCCTCCAGGAGGACCACCGGGCCCCCACCGGTGCCCCTCCGGTGGCGGAGGAGGAGGTGCCGACGAGCACCCCCTCCGAACCTGTGACCTACGACCACCGGAGCGGCGGGATCCCCGATGCCGATGGCCCCGAGGACCGCCTGGTCCGATGCCTGGAGGCGGAGGTCCGGGCGGCCGTCGCCCCTCTCCAGATGCGGCAGGATGCCCTGGAGGAACAGATCAAGGATGCCCGATACGATATCGGGATGCTCACCAGGCAGCTCGTGAAATTTTCCGAGCGGCTGGAGCAGCACGACCACCCGCCCCCCGAGATCCTGCAGCAGCTCGTCTCCGGCGACCAGGCCCTCCGGAAATGGGTCGAGAACCAGGAGGCGGAGATCCGCCGCCAGCTGGACACCATCGAGGATCAGCACCGGCAGGATCTGAAACGGGTCGAGGACACGATCGCCGTCACCGACGGCATGCACTACGTCGCCGACATCCTGAAAGAGATCAACAAGAACCTGCAGAAACTGACGAAGGCCGTGCAGGGGCCGGGGGGATCCCCATGACCGCGGTCTCGGTCCGGGCCCTCTGGGAACTGGCGCAGCGGCCGGGCAACCGGATGGACGCGATCCTCACGGCGGAGCAGAAGGCGTTCCTCGCGGAGGCGGAGACCCTGGACAACCACCCGAAGGCCTACGCCGGGCGCCGGGTGACGGTCCGCTGCCGCTGCGGGGAGACCTACACCTGCGAGCGGCTCGAGGCCTACCTGTCCCAGATGGATAGCGGGTGCCGGCTGCTCCTGGAGCGGTTCCGCAAGGTGAAACCCTGCCCGGCCTGCGGGTTCGCCGAGGGGCGGGTCGTCGTCCCGGGGGGATCCTGATGGCGTTCATTCCATCCGAAGCGACCTGCCGGGGCTGCGAGTTCGTGAAGGTCCACCCGACGATCTCGAAACTGCAGCCCTGGTGCCGGCTGGCCCGCCGGAGTCTCTCGAATATCCGGGAGATCCCGCTGGAATGCCCGAAGAAGGGGGCGGTCTGATATGGAGATCGGGAAGAACCCCCGGCTCGTCGGGAAACGGGCCGTCCTCTACCGCGACGCCGTGGAGCGGTTCCAGCTGGCGTCCGAGGAGGTCCGGACGACGTTCCGGACGGGCACGACGGCCGAGCAGATTTACCTGGACTGCCTGAACATGGCGGTCCTCTACGGCAAGAGCATGCTGGTCACGAACGACACGAAGGACCGCATCACCCTGAAGCTGGTGCACAACTACTGGATCTCGGGGCTGAAGGTGACGGAGATTGGCGTGCCGAAATGCCTCGTGGAGGCGGTCAAGTGAACACCGAGTTCTGGATCCTCCTCTTCATGGTCACCCTGTACGCGATCCTGGCCGGGTGCCTCGGCGGCGCGATCCTCTATTTCATGCGGAGGATAGCTGCATGACGCCCGAAGAGATCCTCCGGGAGGTCCGGAAGCACGGCAAGCGGGCCCAGGGCCGGCAGGAGTATATCGGCCACCTGAAAGGCCTGCACCTGTCCTACCGGCAGCGGTGCCTGGCGAAGTGTTACGAGTGCATGACCGGTTACGTCGACGGGATCGGGGACTGCGGGGATCCCACCTGTCCGCTCTACCCGTCCATGCCCTATAGGCGGAAGGACCGTCGCCCGCAAACGTCGCGTGCAGGGTCCCCGTGCATGCGGAAAAATATAGGAACCGGGACCCGACCCCCCACTCCTGTAAAATCACACGGTGAAGGGGGCCCGATCGCCAGACCCCCGAAAACCACCCCCGGGAGCGTGACGGGATGAGCCGGCAGATGACCACCCGGAAGTGCAAGGCGAGGGGGTGCCCCGACCTGGTCCTGGTGCCGGGCGCGTTCGGATACCGCTGCCGGGTGACCGGCCGGATCCCCCGGTACAACCCGAACGGGTGCCCGAAGGGGGGGTCCGGATGAAAGGGACCTCGCGGCGGCAGGCGAACAAAAACGCCGTCCTCGCCTACCTCCGGGCAGCGGTGCAGCGGGGCGAGACCTACTTCAAGTCGGGCGAGATCGCACCGTCGATCGGGCTCGTCCCCTACCAGATCGGGATGGCGTTCCGGGACCTCTCGATGGATCCGGAGGGCGAGCTCGTCGTGGTGAAGTGGTCGACCAGCCACCGGAACGGAGACGTCTGGAAGGTGACGGCCCGGACCTGTCCAACCGACGGCGAAGAGGTGCCGGCATGAACCAGCCCGGCTGCCGCCCGTGGAGCGGATCGATCGAGGGGGCGGTCTGGAGGCTGCAGATCGGCACCCCGGACCCCGACCGGTTCCAGGCGGCGCTCGCGTCGACCTGGGACGTGCGGGTCTGCCTGGCGGGGCGGGAGATCCCGCGGGATATCCGGCCCCGGGACCTGCAGCCGGTGAACCCGTGCCATGCATGCGGCGCCGGATCCTGCACGTGCAAAGACGGAGGTGGCCGCCATCCTGCACCGCGACGCTGACGGGTCGGTCTGGGACGTCAACCCGGACGGAAAGACGTCGTACAACGGGGAGATGGTCACCTACCGGGAGCTCGAGACGATCCTGCAGGCGGCGGGGAAGAAAGGGCACCGTATCCGGGCGGCCCCCGGTGCAGCGGCGTGCAACGATGCAATACCCTGCAACGATAGAACGCCGGCACCGTCCCGGGACCCTGTCCCGGCCGCTCTCGCGGCGATCCACCAGGACGTTCTCGAGCCGCTCCGGCCCCTCCTGGAGGACCTGCAGCGGCGCCGGCCGGACCTGACGCCCGACGAATGGACCGCCCTGGTCTGGCTGGAGCGCCCGGCCGGCCGGCCCCCGCGGGAGGTCTGGGACCTCTGGCAGGCGTTCGAAGGCCTGACGGCCGAGCCCGACCCGGCCCCGGTCCCCGAGACGGTCGCCGAGCCCGACCCGGCCCCGGTCCCCGAGACACCCTGGTCCCTGGTCCCCCTGGAACGGGTCGACGATATGGCGATCGAGGACCTCTGGGCCCTCATCGACTGGCTGCAGAAAGAGTTCGAGGTCAAACCGCCCCGCGGGGCCGATATGCTGGCCCTGCCCGACCTGCAAGCCTGGGTCCGTGAACAGGTCCGGAGCGACGGCGTGCACCGCCGCTGGCTCGAGATCGAGCGGCGGAAGGAGGCTGACCGCATCGCGAAACTCCGGCGGATCGGCGTCTCCGACATGCGGGTGCGGGACCTTACCGACATGGCCCTGACGGCCGTCGTCCAGGCGAACAGTCCGCCCATGGTATTCGTGCGGTCCGGTGCCCTGACCCGGATCACCTACGACGAGAAGGGGACCCCGTCGATCCGGTTTATGACCGAGGCGATGGTCACTCACCTGCTGGAACGGTGCGCCGATTTTTATAAATATCGGAATATCGGGACCCGGGCGAAACCGGAATGGGAAGAGGTACCGGTCCCGCCGCCCGAGAGGGTCGTCACGGACTTCATGCAGCTCTACGACTGGCCGCTGCCGCCGCTGCAGGGGATCGTCGAGGCCCCCTTAATCCTCCGTGACGATACCCTGGTGACGGAACCAGGATACAACCCGGCGACTCAGCTCTATTATGCACCGGCGCCCGGCCTGGTCCTGGCGCCCGTGCCCGCCCGGCCTTCTAAAGCGGACCTGCAGAACGCCGTCGACCTCCTGGAAGAGGTCTTCTGCGATTTTCCGTTCGACGGCGAGGCCTCGAAGACGAACTGCCTCGCCGCCCTCCTGACGGCCGTCCTGCGGCCCCTGTTCCCGGGGAACGCCCCGATGGCCCTCTTCGATAAACCTCAGGCCGGCACCGGCGCCACCCTGGCCGCCGAGGTGATCGCCCTGGTGGCCACCGGCCGGCCGGCGGCGATGATGACGGCGCCCACGACCGAGGAGGAGTGGAAGAAGACGATCACCGCGATCCTGTTCCAGGGCCGATCGATCGTCGTCGTTGACAACATTAAAGGTGTGCTGGACTCCGACGCCCTGAACTCCGTGCTGACCTCGGACGTCTGGGAGGACCGGATCCTCGGGCGGACCGAGATGATCTCGACACCCGCCCGGGCCGTCTGGATCGGCACGGGGAATAATATCCCGCTCGGCGGCGATATGCCTCGCCGATGTTACCGGATTCGCCTGGACGCCCGCGTCGCCCGACCCTATCAGCGGACGGGGTTCAAGCACCCCGAGATCAAACGGTGGGTCCTGGAGAACCGCGGTCGCATCCTTGCCGCCATCCTCACGCTCGCCCGCGCCTGGGTCCAGGCCGGCTGCCCGAAACCGAAGGGGATCCCCGTCGTCGGTGGGTTCGAGGGGTGGCGGGACACCATCGGCGGGATCCTGGTCCATGCCGGCCGCTCGAAGTTCCTCGCCAACCTGCAGGAGATGTACGAGGAAACCGATATCGACACGCCCCAGTGGGAACGGTTCCTCGAGCGATGGCACGCCATCTGGAAGGACCGGCCGGTTATCCTGGCCGACGTCTACCAGCACCTGCTGAACGAGGCCTCGTCGGTCCGCGTCGAGTTCGCCGAGGAGGTCCGTCTCCTGGACGTTCTCCCGGATGAACTCCTGGACGCCTGGGAGGCAAAGAAGAAGAGCTTCACGAAAGCCCTCGGGAAAGCCCTCAGCTCGAAAAATAAGGTGATGTTCCCGAACGGCCTGACCGTCGTCAAGGGGACCGAGGACAAAACCCGCAAGGTCGTGCAGTGGCAGGTGGTCGCATGCGACCCGTGACCCTGCACCCGGGGTTTCCCGGGGTTTCTGAATACCCCGTCGGGAAAAGTGTGTCGGCCCGGGGTTTCCCGGAGTTTCATTCCACTCTGCAGGAAAACTGTGTCGCCGCCCGGGGTTTCCCGGGGTTTCATCCTGCCCTGCAGGAAAACTGTGTCGCCCGATCTCGGGATCTCTCCGGGGTTACCGGGGTTTTCCGGGGTTTCCCTCCCCTACCCCGGAGGGAAAATATGATCCGGAAAATACTATTTACCGGTAATGGGGTTCCACAAACCCCGGCAAACCCCGCAAACCCCGGGCCCACCAGTCCACTCGAAGTATCGCCCCCCGACCATCGTTTCATCTGGAGGTTATCCTATGCACAGAGTAGACACGCCCCGCGGAACCCGCGACCATTCGGCCCCCTCGACGATCGAGGCGGTCCGCGTCTACACGGTCCGGACCTGGGGAAGTATCGAAGTCGACTGTATCGTCCCCGACGAGTGCCCGATCGCGGTCCTCGATCTGCCGCCGACCGCGGCACCCGTCGAGGCCCGTCGCGGGACCCGCAAGATCTCCGGAGGTGGGGGACCGTGACCTGCACCTACCGTATGGACGACGGCCGCTGCTGGTGGGGCTATTCAAACTGGTTCGGCCTGCGGTGCCTCCTGAGCCTCTGCCGGAAATGGCGGACGGAAAAACTGCGGAGGTGCGGTCAATGAGGTGCTCCGCGGCGGCCTGCACCCGCCCGCTTGACGGGACCGTGGTCCACGAGAACGCCGACCCACGGGTCCCGGGCCAGACGAAAGCCTATCATCTGCAGTGCTGGCTCCAGGAGATCGGAAGACGGTCTCGGGCCGGGTCCGCCGCGGCTCGAGGGGGAGGGGGTGCGCCCCCCTCTCCCCTCACTGAGGGGATCCAGGAAGTCCCGCCCCGGCCGGTTCGTCTCCGGACGACGGGGTCCCGGCGGCGGGACCGCCAGCTCTGGGAACGGTGGTATGCCGAGCAGGAGGGATCGGCGTGACCCGGCCGGTCCTCTACATCTCCGGACCCTTCCAGGACGCCGACCCGGTCCACGGGATCGAGCGGAATATCCTGAAGGCCTCGGCGGCCGCCCTGGAGGCCTGGCAGAAAGGCTGGGTCGCCCTCTGCCCGCACAAGAACTGCAGCGGGTTCCAGCACGTCGGCGATTACGAGGCGGACTTCTGGATCGAGGGCGACCTGGTCCTCCTGGCCCGCTCCGTCGCCAGATGGGGGACGCGATCCTGATGCTGCCCGGGTGGGACCGTTCCCTGGGGGCACAACGGGAATACCGGGCGGCGATGCTGCAGGGGCTCGAGGTGCACTTCTACGCCGGCCCGGGCAGCGTGCCGTGGGTCCAGGAGGGATCTGGATGATCTTCAACGAGGCCCAGCGGCGGTTCTGCCGGACCGCCTGCCCGAAAATGGACGTGCATCCGGAGTGCCGGGTCTGCGAGCTCGAGAACCCGCATATCGTCCGCGAGGACGTGCGGGCCGGCCACCCGCGCCGCCTCGAGCTGCACGTGCACCCGGGCCGCACCTGGGAAGGGGAGGAGGTCCACCTCCTGGACGCCGCCGACGTTCTCGGGCTGGTGCGGGACGGTTTTTTGATTCATCTTTACCAGGAGGGGGAGGAGTTCCTGGAACCTGGCGAACTGACGCCCACGCGGCCCGTCGTGAAGACCGGGACCGCCCACCTGGACCGCGAAGCGGAGATGGTGCGAATCAGCCTCTTCAAACACCGGGATCGAGTCTGGGTCACGGTCCCCGACTGGCTGGCCGGGCTCTACCTGGGGACCACGGCGATCGCACCGGTCCGGGAACTATTGCCGGTGGAGGGCTGATGGACGGCGAGATCCCGCACCTGGCGGAGTACCGGGCCTGGCTGCAGCAGCAGAATGTCAGCGAGAAGTACCGGCGAGCCCTGGTGCGGGACCTCCTCCGGATACAGCGGGAGTATGGCACCCTGCCGGTCGATATTGAAAAGTTCACGGTGGACTACCTGGAAAAACAGCGGCTCGGCCGGGTCCGCCGCATCCAGATCCGCATTGCCATCCGCCGCTATTGCGAGTTCCGATGGGAGAACTACCGTATCCCCTTCCACGATCCGTAATTTCGACCTTGTTCTGAAAACTATATAGCTCGATGCGTTCCCATGCTTGATCACGCCAAGCAGGGGTCCCATGCCCGTTTCCCAGCTCACCGACTGCCCGTTCTACTTCGATCCTTACGGCTGCACCCGATCCCTATCGTCCGCCGCCCGCTGCCTCGCCCATACCCTGACCCGAATGTTCGGGATCCGGAC
>JASEFH010000029.1 GCA_030019205.1 Methanomicrobiales archaeon | reverse complement strand
GTCGTGCTCCGGTAAAGCTCTTGTGGTTGGAGGGGGAGGATAATCAGAATTCTCTGGAGTATATTGCAAGATCTCTGGTACCTGCTGACCAGTCCGTATACCAATAATAATCATAATTGTTAGCGACAACAGATTCGAACTGGGAATTCCATCTTGCGTTAACGTGTGCCTCATAGTTATCATGGCACCATCTCCAAAGAATTTGTTCCAATTCGCGTCCAGTATGCATAGGATTTCCTACATCAGTCAGGAAATGACTGGCATATCCCAGTCTTTTTGCAGCCTCATATCGCTCTCCATCAGAATAGTAGCTTTTAGCTTCGTCTGCTAAATCACGACAAATAATCGGAGCACCCCCAAAATATGCTCCCGGGTTATAGTAGTGATCGAGAGAGTGGAATAATTCATTGAATGGCCATATATATCCCGCGTACCAAGAATCTGGTTCGGGCGCGTAATCTCTTCCAGTAGTCGGATAGGGGAACAGACATTTATCTGCAGCCCAATAGGCTATTTGACTATGTGTTGGGCTTCCTCCCCATAATACCGACATTTGACCTTCTGGATTCTCCCGATAATAGGCTTCATTCAGTAGCAATTGGACCATTTCAAGAGTTTTATTTTCTTGTTCAGTCAGGGACGTACTCTGGACGGTTGAGGTAAATCCAATTTGGGTGATTGTTCCACCATACGTCGGATATCCTGGCCCTCCTTCTTGAGTCTGACTAGTAACAGGATACTTCTTCCAGATCTCCTGGAGATTGTCTTTTAAGGTCAGTAGATCCTTTGTTGCAGAATTGGCACCGTTGAGATCTGCAATGAGGGTATCCAGGGAATTGACTATTTCATTTTTCCTATCATCATTTATCGTTAAAATAATCCAATGAGGTGTAGCGTTTTTAATGGATGGGTCAAATGAAATAACATTAACGGGCAGGTATCCCTCTACATCGTTATCTGGATCAATCTGTACCGATACGAGGCTTCCACCCGATTCATACAGTTTGCCCTTTTCTATTGCACTTACAGCTGGTATCAGAGCACAGCACAGCAAGAGCATCATCAGAAGCGCAGACAATATCCACGCTAGATTGGTTGTTTTCACGTTTTATATACCTCCATTCTCATTTTATCACGGAGGCACGACGCAACGCTTTTACGATCAAAGAGCGCACATAGTCATGCCTACGGGCAGCATCGGGGTTCTCCAATCTGGTCAGGATGGTGTGAACCCCGTGCTACACTGAAACCTTTGCTTTTCAGTATAAATGATTTGTGTAGAGATCGTCTACACGTTAGTCTAGCTTGGAATAGTGCCAGTCAGGCACTGTCATCTGAAAAAGTTTTAACCATATGGAATAGAAGACTCTCCTCTCTCTTTACCGGCTAATCTCTGCAGGTCTGCGCTCGTACAGGGATAGGGCCCGTCGTCCCTCCAGCGATCACCTCCGACACTCGTGCCCGATACGTTGCCTGTTGTCTACCGAACGCCGCTCCTCCGCCTGTCGTGAAGTCCAGATCGAAGGTGAGGGTATGATCAGCCTCATCGATCGAACGGATGGTATCGTCCACGAAGACCATGGTCGACTGCTCTGCTAGGATCCCGGAGCCGCACGTTCCCATGCTCTCCCCCGCCGGACCACATCAACGACAGGCGAGAAGCATACAGATTGAATGTCGTGTCGTACATCGCGGATGTCCCCTTTGGAAAATATTGCATGGATATCCGTGAGGTTCCGGTCTTGAGTCTGGAATGCGAGCATCTTATCCTCATCAGGCATCACTAAGGTCGAGGTCTATCTGCCGAACATCTGGTTCTGCAGCTCTTCATCCGAAAACACCAGTCTTTCGTTTACCATAGGGATAGGAACGATGATTGTTGTGATCAAGCCTCCCTAGGCCTTCGCCAGGCCCTGAACGGAGATCGTATACGTCGATACTTCAACGGTCATCGTAGACGCTCCGGCGACTGCGATGAGAATCGCCAGCGTCAGGACACCGCACAGGACGATGCCACCCACAATCGAGATAGCCAGTTTTTTCAGGGAGTAGCGATCCTTCACATAGAACCAGATAAGGTATCCGAATCCAACGAATCCGACAACGAAAAATGCATCGGCAAGAATACCCAGCGAGCCCATTCGTAGCAGCCAATAGAGGAGATAGATCAGGAAGAGTGCCCCGCCGATACTCACTGCAAGGATATTTTCCCGTTGCATCGACACCATCTCAATGTATAAAAATTAATTAGCTTTAAAAATACCTATCTTGTGAGCTCTGTAGAAGACTGTTTCTGCATCGAATTGCGCCCATGCTACGGCCCTTTCTGTCGATGTCGATAATCGTAGAAACAGACGCAGGCCCAGTCCTCTCCATTTACGGCGATAGAGTGCTTAGGTACCAGAGAGAGCCATCCCGCCAATCCCGGGCGAAGGGGGTTCGTCTAATCCTCTACAGAGTGTAGAGAATGTTATTCCGATCCTCATCTCCCCTATACAGGACTTATCACACTCCGACGGGAGGGGGTTTCCCCGCATTGCGATACTTCCTACACCAAGATGGCAGACTCTCTCACGGCTCTCGGGGGAAAGGCGGTTCACGCCTGGTCCAGGCTAAGGGTATCGATACCCGCTCTACATACCCATGCCTTATCGCAATAAGGGCGCGACCCCCCTTCCCTCTAAGTACGATAGCCTCCAGAAGATGTGGTCGATATTTCAAAGTATCCCCACCTTGCAGTGCGATAGACCCTCGTCCGGACTGCAGAAGCGATCCGTCCCCATCACTGGGGAACGAGCCCGGTCCAATCCAGGATCTCACACTTTTGCGGTGTATATCGCCGATACCCTCCGGCTTCACTACACCCGGTCCAATCGTACCCACGGGGGAGGGCCCCTTCTCCCTGCATCGTTTTAAATCGATCAAAACGGGAGAAGGTGGCAATCAGGTGATGTTCTCGATCTCTGGATCAACGCTGACAGAGCTGTTCCTTTTGCCGTTCCGACGCATAGGCCTTCTCGGAGACGGAAGAGATATTCTCCCGCCCCCCACGTCCCGGAGGGCGAGGACGGGAGAGAGGCGAAGCTGGGGATGTGAACGGATCTCATCCTGGAGGGGATGCTCTCGCAGATCTTCGAGAAAAAGAGGGTGTTGATGACGCGATGAACGCAGCCTTATCTATCCGGGCCATCCCGCCGCCCCCCGTGCAGGGAGGTGATGTCCCGGATCGACTGGATCGCTCCCATCCGCTTCCCCCGGCTTTCGAAGAGGGGGGCTGCCTTCCCCTGGAGGAGCCGCTCCCGGGAGTCGTGCGGCAGCTTCAGGTACCCCTCCGCGATGACCGTGCCCCTCTCCCGGCGGAAGAGGCGGTAGCGCCTCTCGATCTCGGGGATCTCCCGATCGACCAGATCGATGAGGATGGGGCGGAACGAGCCGTAGAAGGGGACGGCGTAGGCGTAATCGCTCCTGCCCAGCATCTCCCCGCGCGGCACGCCGGTCAGGTCCTCCATGGCGCGGTTCCAGGCGATCACCCGACGCTCGCTGTCGATCACGAAGGTGGCGTCGGGCAGAAAATCGACGATATTCTGCATCGTATCCACCATCTGGCGGAGCTCGTCCTCCGCCGTGCGGATCGCGGTGATGTCCTCGTAGGTGACGTACTGCCGGCCGTCGGAGAGCGTGACGGGGCGGAACACGATCGTCTTCGTCCCGCCGTCCCTGCACCGCACGGCGAACTGCCGGGGCCGCGTCTGCCCCACGCCATGCGAGGCCAGATCGGCGATCCAGGCCGATATCGCCTCCTTGCGGCAGCCGGCATCCGGGAACGCCCGGTCGAACCAGGCTCTGCCGTTGGGGACGTCCTCCCGCGTGTAGCCGAACACCTCCGTGAACCGGGGGTTGATGTAGAGGTACGTCCCGTCCCGATCGATGATGGCGATCGGGAAGGGCGAGAGATCGGCAACCGCCCGGAAACGCTCCTCGCTCTCGCGGAGCGCCCTCTCGTAGCGCCGCTCGGCCGTGGTGTCCTCGATCACGATCGTGGTTCCGGGGCTCCCGTCGTCGAAATCGGTGGGGATGAGTTTCACCCGGAAGAAGAGCTCCTGCCCTCCGCGGGAGAGGGCCGCATCGTACGTGTACTCCTGGCGGAAGTTGGGATCCCGGATCCTGGCGAGGAGGGGCGGTTCGGAGAGAAGGGGCAGGCAGTGATCCGCGAGGTTGCACCCGACGACGGCATCCCTCTCCATCGCCAGGAACTGCAGGAAGTTATCGCTGATCTGGATCAGCTTCCCGTGCCTGTCGCAGATCGCGACGAACGCCGAGGAGTACTTCAGCAGGGCCGAGGCGGGAACCCGCTGCGAGAGGAAGAAGACCTTGGCCGTACCGTAGGATCGCATCTCCACGTGCCCGGCCATCGTCAGGATATCGAGATACTTTGCCACGGAGTTCCTGTTCATCTGCAGCCGTTTCGAGATATCCGACACGCTCAGACCTTTCGGGTGGTCTCTCAGGATCTCCTTCAGCTTCAAGAGTAAATCGTCCAAGCCGGCCTCTCTCCAGGGTCTGCAGAAGGAGAGTACGGAACTGCAAAATAATAACTTTTTATGATTGCGTACAACCCGCCCCCGATACGACCTGCGACGGCATGCCGCTCGCGGGAGGTTCGCAGGCATCTCTCTCCCTGCTGCGCCGGCGCCCTCACCTGCGAATCTCCAGGATGTCCCGATGCTGCCGGAGCAGACCGTTCCCCGCCCGAACCTGCGGCGGTGGCCGATACCCGCAGTCGACGAGAGAGCCGCGATCGGATGCCGTCCTGCGACTTCCGCGCGGATGTGCGACTCCGGTTTCCCGGGCGGCTTTCCGGGCAGGGATCGGGAGATCGAAGGGGCGGAGGAAGGCGAGCCGCCAGCTGCGGAGATCGCCGGGGGAGAGCCTGCTTCCCGGGAGTGTCCCGGAATCCTTCCGGCACGCCCTGCATGGCGACCGATGCCGGGGAGTGCGGGAGAACGCGCGGCCTGCGCAGGGAGGCTCAGGAACGTGGGAGGTGGCGGAAGATTGGGTACTCAAGGCGCCGTCTCGGAGATCCGGCTCCCAGCGCGATGAGATCAGCGGAACCCGCAGGGATGCCCCGACCGCAAGGTCAGAGGCATCCGCACACCATCCCGGCATTCGTGTCCATCCGGGCATACTCTGCCGGAATGTGCGATCGCAGTCCCTGAATTCCGAATCCCGTGCACCTGCCGGTTCTTTTCGACAGGTTTAAGTAGATCGATGGCATACCCGCATTCAACTGCCATGCGATACTGCCTTGCAGTATTGGATATCGGCAACGCAAGGCGGATTAAAGGGAGTTCAAATAGTTAAATATATATGTATAATTTATTTTTGGGAATGGATTTATTATTATTAAATAACAGTAGATTTGCATCCATCCGCGGATGCTGCGCCATATTGAGCTCCGCTCATATGAAAGGTATTAATAGGAGATGAAAAGGAAAATACTATGGTTATCGTACCAGACCATCTCCTCGCGACTTGTTGACACGGTAGCCCAAGCAGCGGCGTGTCGACCCATCGGGGGAGTGGATGCGCAAGCATACCGCATCGCAGTTCGAACAAGCCAACAAGGTTGAGGCGATATAATTGTCGAAAGTTGTAGAGATTTCTCCAACCACGAGGCACGAGGGGCACTCCAAGCTCGTCCTGAAGATCAACGACGAGGGGATCGTCGAGCGCGGCGACTGGCTCTCCATCACGCCGGTGCGGGGTGTCGAGAGGCTCGCCGTCGGAAAGACGATGGAGCAGGTCCCCAAGATTGCTTCCCGGGTCTGCGGCATCTGTCCGATCGCGCACACCCTCGCCGGCGTCGAGGCGATGGAAGCGTCCATCGGCTGTGAGATTCCCCGGGATGCGTACCTGCTGAGGGTCATCCTGCAGTGCGCGAACCGTCTGCACAGCATAGCCCTGCACAACGTGCTGACGCTGCCGGACATGTACATCCCCGGAACCGATGCGAAGATCAATCCCTTCACGAAGGAGGAGCCGGTGCGGAGCGTGGCCAAGCGCATCCAGCGGCTCCGCGAGATCGGACAGACCATCGGCGAGATCGCCGGCGGCGAAGCGATTCACCCCAGCAACCCCCGCGTCGGCGGCATGTACAGGAACGTGACTCCGCGTGCGAAGGCCAAGATGTACGACCTGGCCAAGGAGGCGCGGGTGCTGGCCCAGGAGCAGATGGAGTTCATGATCGCCGTTCTGCGCAACTACCAGAAGCGGGACTGGGCGGAGGTCGGCGGCAGGCAGATCCCGATCCCGAAGGATCTCGGCTACCATGACCAGGGTTACATGGCAACGCACCCGGTCTACGGCAGCAGCAGCCTTGATGAGAATCCGACCTGGGATCCGGACCGCTGGATGGACGTCCGCCCCTGGGACTGGTATATGGGCGAGGTCGAGATCAACTACGAGGACCCGACCTACCCGATCGGCGGCACCACCAAGGCCGGCACGAAGGCGAACCCCCAGATGGAGGCCTGCACGGGCGTCCCGCTCTACGACGGCCAGCCCGTCGAGGTCGGCCCCCGCGCCCGCCTGGTGAAGTTCAAGAACTTCGACGAGAAGGGCACCATCGGCCAGCAGGTTGCCCGCCAGATGGAGTATCCCGACACGGTATATGCCATGATCCGCGCCCTCGACGAGCTGAATCCGAGCGGCAGGGTGATCGCAGACGAGATCCCGCAGGGCGACGGCTCCCTGGGCTGGGCTGCGAACGAGGCCCCCCGCGGGACGGACGTCCACCTCGCCCGGGTGAAGGACGGGCGGGTGCAGTGGTACTCGCTGCTGGTCCCGACCACCTGGAACTTCCCGACCTGCAGCCGGGCGCTCACCGGCGCCCCCTGGCAGCTCGCCGAGGTGGTCGTGCGCGGATACGACCCGTGCGTCTCCTGCGCCACCCACATGATCGTGGTCGATGAGGACAAGAGGATCGTGGCCCGGAAACTGATCCAGTGAGCGACGTGACGCTGTATCCGGAGATCGTGGTTGCAGGATGCGGAAACCCCCTGTTCGGCGACGACGGGTTTGGTCCGGCGGTCGTTGAGGAGCTGAAGAAGCTCGCCCTTCCCGACACGGTGAAGGTGGTGGATGCCGGTCTCGGCGGACCCCACTTCGTCTTCACCATGCTGGACGCAGACGTCACGAAGAAACTCGTGATCATCGACATCGCCGATTTCGGCGGAAATCCCGGAGACGTCACCATCATCCCTGTGGAGGATCTGCCGCCCGGCAGCTACCGTGACGCCCATTCCTGGGACCTGACCGAACCCCTGCTGCGACTCGCGGACAGGATCGAGATCACGGTGATCGGATGCCAGCCGAAGCGCGTTACGGCACCCGATTTCGAGATCGGGCTCACGGACGAGGTCCGGAATGCGATTCCCGGAACAGTGAGGCTCGTACTGAAGATTATCGGAGTGGATTATGGGACTACTGTCATCCCTGAAGAGGAGCATCGGAGGGGAGGAGCCTCAGAAACCAGCACCGGCTCCGGTCGTGCAGGCGACGCAAGCAGCAGCGCCTGCCGCTGAAGCGGCGGAGAAGAAGGTGGAAGTAGCTAAGAAGGAGGAGAAACCTGTGGCAAACAAAATAACTGTGGGACACGTTCACATGAGCGGCTGTACCGGCTGTCTGGTGTCCCTGGCAGATACATACGAAGGACTGTTCAAGATCCTTGACGACTATGCAGACCTCGTGTACGGGCTGACCCTTGCAGATGTCCGCAAGATTCCGGAGATGGACATCGCGCTCGTCGAGGGTGGTGTCTGTCTCCAGGATCACGAGTCGGTCGAGGACATCAAGACGACCCGGCAGAAGGCGAAGATCGTCGTGGCTCTCGGCGGCTGCGCATCCTACGGCAACATCCTGCGGTTCGCCCGCGGGGGCCAGCAGAACCAGCCGCAGCACGAGTCGTACGTACCGATCGGAGAACTGATCGATGTCGATGTGATGATTCCCGGCTGTGCTCCGACTCCCCAGCAGATCCGGAACGTGGTCGTGATGGCCTATCTGCTGCTGAAGGGCACGGACGACCAGAAGGCCCTGGCGGCGAAGTACCTGAAACCCATGATGGATCTGGCCAAGGGCAGCAAAGAGGCCTGCTTCTGCGACCTGATGTACGACGTGATCAATCAGGGGCTCTGCATGGGCTGCGGCAGCTGCGCGGCGGCGTGCCCGGTGCGGGCGATAACGATGGAGTTCGGGAAGCCGAACGGCCAGCGCGATCTCTGCATCAAGTGCGGCGCCTGCTACGCCCAGTGTCCGCGGTCGTTCCTGGATGCGGCGCTGCTGGAGCAGTACGAACCGATCACCGAACTCATCCAGGGGGCCATGGCGACGAAGTGAGGTGGAAGAAATGGCAAACATACTCGGCAACTACAAGCAGGTGATCTCTGCCCGCACCACGGACAGGGAGATTCTCCGCGGATCCCAGGACGGGGGTATCGTAACCGCCCTCTTCGCCTACGCCCTGGAGAACAACATCATCGACGGCGCGATCGTCGCGGGGGCGGGAGACCTCCCCTGGAAGCCGGAGCCCATCATTGCGCAGACGCGGGAAGAACTCCTCGCGGCACGGAAGACGAAGTATACGCTCAGTCCGAACCTGCAGCTCCTGAAGGAGGCGACCCGCAGCTACGGTCTGGACCGGATCGGTATCGTGGGCACGCCGTGCCAGATGCAGGCGGTGCGCAAGGCCCAGCTCTATCCCGTCGGCATGCGGGACGTGCCGGACAAGATCGCCCTCGCCATCGGCATCTTCTGCATGGAGAACTTCCCCTACCAGAGTCTCGTGCAGCTCGTCGAGGATCACACCAACCAGAAGATGGAGGCGGTCAAGAAGATGGAGATCGGCAAGGGCAAGTTCTCGGTCTACACCGAGCGCGGTGCCCTCGCGCAGATCCCGCTCAAGGTGACCCACAAGTACGAGCAGCCGGGCTGCCACGTCTGCCTGGACTACGTGGCCAACCTGGGCGACATCTCGACGGGCTCCGTGGGTTCGCCCGATGGCTGGTCGACGGTCTTCGTGCGGAGCAAGCAGGGCGAGAGCGTCTGGAGCAAGGCCGTTGCGGCCGGCTGGTTCGAGACCAAGCCCATGGATCAGGTGAAGCCCGGCCTCGATCTTGTGAACAAGCTCGCCACCGAGAAGATCACCAAGAACCAGAACTACCTGATCGCCCGCGGCAGCTACGGTGTCGGAAAGGGCCTCCGCAACCCCTATCTCTAACCTTTTTTGCTTACCGGAGCGGTACGCCCCATCTTCGGTGCTTCACGCGATGCGAATCGTCCCGACACGCCCCGGGGCTCCTGTCAGCAGCCTCCAGTTCTCTTGACGGTACACTCTAGAACTGCTACGCGATCGGAACGGCGTCTCCGCCTCTCTGGATATCCTGCGGTGCATCCGCGCCTCCGGCCGATGCTGCAGGGCAGGCGGGAGAGTAGCCGCCTCAACCCTCTCCAGATTGGAAGCCGGATGGTTCACTCTCAAGGTGTTCGCACGGGATCCGGTATGGTATTCCTGAATCTACAATCCGCGCTTAGTACACCGGGGGGAGGGGGTGCATCCCCCCGCCGGTACGATAGGTCCTGCTCTGGTAGCAGAAGAGATTCTCCTACCGCCGGAAGAGCAAGGGCGGTTCGACCGGGGCGGGGATGCCAACCCGAACTCCCACTGTCCCCTGTGACAAGCCCGATCGCAATGGGGAGAGGGGGTCAAGAGTATCCTCTTCGCTTCGCAGTAGGATATGGGGGTGGTCTGTGTGTTCCCTTTACAAGTATCCTCACCCCCGCTGGTTGACAATCCTTACCCGGGGATACGCCACTCCCGTGCTCCCACGAGAAGGGGGACCTGTTTCCAGGCGCTTGAAATCCCGCTCTCCCCTGCTCAGCCCTATCATGCTGCGGGGGAGGGGTCGCCCGGCATCCGGGTCTCGCTCCGTGATCGGGCCACGGGGCTCGGCGGCCTGCAAGCGATCACGGGTCTGCGGAGGTTCTCACGGGCGATGCGGGCGTTCCAATCCCATACCGGTCCTGCATCGACTCGCATTCTCACCTGCTTCGCAGGACAGCACGGCAGTTGATCAAGGCATAAGCAGCAGTAAAAGGGCTAACCCTCTCTGTATTTGCCGGTTCAGGCCAGAAATAGCCTTTTCCTATCGCACAGAAGAAATCATTATATACGATCAGGGGTGTAGGGGGCTCCACAGGTATAGCCAAAACAGACCCCATATACTCCTTCACGCGATGTCAGGCGGAGGAGAGGCGTACCGAACTGTACAGCACGTTGAACAACTTTTCCAAGGATGAGGCGATAGACATTGTCGAAAGTTGTAGAGATCTCCCCGACGACGAGGCACGAGGGGCACTCCAAGCTCGTCCTGAAGATCGATGACGAGGGGATCGTCGAGCGCGGCGACTGGCTCTCCATCACGCCGGTGCGGGGCATCGAGAAGCTCGCCATCAACAAGTGGATGGAGCAGGTCCCCAAGATTGCCTCGAGGACCTGCGGGATCTGCCCCATTGCCCACACGCTGGCCGGCGTCGAAGCCATCGAGGCCTCGATCGGCGTGGAGATCCCGAAAGATGCCCGGCAGCTGCGGATCATCCTGCAGGCCGCGAACAGGCTGCACAGTCATGCACTCTGGAGCATACTTGCGCTGCCGGACATGTACATCCCCGGGACCGACACGAAGATCAACCCGTTCTCCCCCGAGGAGCCGGTGCGGAGCGTGGCCAGACGGATCCAGCGGATCCGCGAGATCGCGCAGACCATCGGCGAGATCTCCGGCGGCGAAGCGATTCACCCCAGCAATCCCCGCATCGGCGGGATGTACATGAACGTGTCTCCGCTGGCCAAGAACAAGATGTACGATCTCGCCAAGGAGGCGCGGGTGCTGACGCAGGAGCACATGGAGTTCATGATCGCGGTCTTCCGGAACTTCATGAAGCGGGACTGGACGGAGGTCGGCGGCAGGCAGGTCCCGATCCCGAGGGATCTCGGCTACCACAACCAGGGCTATATGGCGACGGATCCCCTCTACGGGACATCCAGCCTCGATCCGAACCCGACCTGGAACCCGGACCGGTTCATGGAGGTGCGCCCCTGGGACTGGTACATGGGCGAGATGACCGTCGACCACGAGGACCCGGCCTACCCGATCGGCGGCACGACGAAGGCCGGAGTGCAGACCGATCCCCGCATGGAGGCCTGCAACGGCGTCCCGCTCTACGACGGCCAGCCCGTCGAAGTGGGGCCGAGGGCCCGGCTGGCGGTCTTCCGCAACTTCGACGAGAAGGGCACCCTGGGCCAGCAGATTGCCCGCATGATGGAGATGACGGATGCGGTCTACAGCATGATCCGCGCCCTCGACGAGCTGAACCCGAACGGCAGGGTGCTCGCGGAGGAGATCCCGCAGGGCGACGGCTCCCTGGGCTGGGTCGTGAACGAGGCTCCCCGCGGGAGCGACGTCCACCTCGCCCGGGTGAAGGAAGGGCGCGTGCAGTGGTACAACATGCTGGTCCCGACCACCTGGAACTTCCCGACCTGCAGCCGGGCGCTCACCGGCGCACCCTGGCAGCTCGCCGAGGTGGTGATGCGGGGGTTCGACCCGTGCGTCTCCTGCGCCACCCACATGATCGTGGTCGACGAGGAGAGGAGGATCGTGGCCCGGAAGATGGTCCAGTGAGGGGGAGTGAACCATGGGATTACTGTCATCCATCAAGAAAGGCATGGGCGGGGAGGAGCAGCAGATGCCGCCCACGTCCCCTCCGGCCCAGACGGAAGAGGCGCGGAGGGAGGAGAGAGCGACGCCGGACAGGATCCGGGTGGGCCACGTCCACCTGTGCGGCTGCACCGGCTGCGTCGTGGCCTTGACGGACATCTACCAGGGCCTGTTCAAGGTCCTCGACGACTACGTGGACTGGGTCTACGGGACCACGATCGCCGATGTGCGGCGCATCCCGGAGATGGACGTCGCCCTCGTCGAGGGGGCCGTCTGCCTGCAGGATCACGAGCAGATCCAGGATCTCCGCACGACCCGGCTGCAGTCCAAGCTCGTGGTCGCCATCGGCTCCTGCGCCTGCACGGGAAACATCCTGCGGTTCTCGCGGGGCGGCCAGGTGAACCAGCCGCAGCACGAGTCGTTCGCGCCGATCAGCGACCTGGTCGACGTGGACGTGCACATCCCGACCTGCGCCCCGACGCCCCAGCAGATCCGCAACACGATCGTGATGGCCTACCTGCTGCTGAAGGGCACGGACGACCAGAAGGCCCTTGCCGGGAGGTGGCTCAAGCCCATGATGGACCTGGCCAGGACCCCCTTCTACCAGAAGGCATCCTTCAACACCCTCATGCAGGAGGTGATCAACCAGGGGCTCTGCATGGGATGCGGCACCTGTGCGGCATCCTGTCCGGTGCGGGCGATCAGCATGGAGTTCGGGAAGCCGAACGGCACCCGGGACCTCTGCATCAACTGCGGCGCCTGCTACGCCCAGTGCCCCCGGAGCTTCTTCGACCATGACCTGATGGAGCAGCACGAGAGCATCATGGAGCTGATCCAGGGGGCCATGGCGCCGAAGTGAGGTGAGAGTGACATGGTACTGACACTCGGGAACTACAGGCAGGTGCTGGCGGCGCGAACGACGGATAAGGAGATCCTGAAGAACGCGCAGGACGGCGGCATCGTCACCGCCCTCTTCGCCTACGCCCTGGAGAACGACATCATCGACGGCGCGATCGTCGCGGGGCCGGGGCAGCTGCCCTGGCAGGGGATGCCGATGGTGGCGATGAACCGGCAGGAACTCCTGGCGGCGCAGAAGACGAAGTACAACATCAGCCCGAACATGAAGCTCTTGAAAGAGGCCACGCGGAGCTTCGGGCTCGAGAAAGTGGGATTCGTCGGCGTTCCCTGCATGCTCCAGGGGCTCCGGAAGGCGCAGGTCTATCCTATCGCGATGCGGGACGTGCCGGACAAGATCGCGCTCGTGCTGGGGATCTTCTGCATGGAGGTCTTCCCCTACCAGAGCATGGTGCAGCTCGTCGAGGACCACACCAACCAGAAGCTGGAGTCGGTCAGCAAGATGGAGATCGGCAAGGGGAAGTTCACGGTCTGCACGGAACGCTGCGCGGTCACGGCGATCCCGCTCAAGGTGACCCACAAGTACGAGCAGCCGGGCTGCCACGTCTGCCTGGACTACGTGGCCAATCTCTCCGACATCTCCAGCGGCTCCGTAGGGACGCCGGACGGCTGGTCGACGGTCTTCGTGCGGACGAAGAAGGGCGAGGCGGTCTGGAACGGCGCCGTGGCGGAGGGGTGGTTCGAGACCCAGCCCATCGAACAGGTGAAGCCCGGCCTGGACCTGGTGACCAAGCTCGCCACCGAGAAGATCACCAAGAACAAGAAGACGCTCGAGGAGAGGGCCGCCCTGGGCGTGGGGAAGGGTCTCCGCAACCCCTACCTCTCGACCTGAATCTCTTTTTCATCTGGATTCCGGATTCAATCCGCATTCTACGGCTTCCGCGAGGTCCCGCGAGAAGATGGCGACGGAGGTATTCCCAGGTGAGATCCCTCTCCCGCTTTCGTGCGATGGAGGGGGTTTTGGAATTCCCCGTCCCAGGCCTTTCGCACCATTCCCCCGGTGAGGGGAGGGGGAGGCCCGGAAAGGGCTGCCCCGGGGCACTTCCGGCAGATGCGATGGCCGTTATGGGGTCTCACGGCACACGCCTGACGATGGACCTCTTCAGCATGCACGAGGGCATGCCCCGCCAGGGGCCGGGGAGCAACGCGTGCACGGGAAAGGCATTCTCGGTGCTCGCCTCCCTCCCCCGGAGCTCCTGGATATCGGCTGCGGGAGCGGGATGCAGACGATCGAACTGGCCCGCGCCTGCCCTGACTGCCGCATCGCCGCCGTCGGCACCCCCCAGCCCTACCGGGACGACCCCGCCCGGAGAGCGGCAGCGGCCGGTGCGGGCGGGCGGATAACCACGCTCCGGGCCTCCATGGACGGCCTGCCGTTCGGGGATGCATCGTTCGACGTCCTCCGGGCGGGGAGCTCGATATTCGTCATGGGGTTCGAGAAGGGATGGAACTCGTGGAGGCGGCTCCTCCGCCCGGGCGGCCGCCTCTGTCTCACCGAGGCCGTATGGTTTCCGGACAGTCCTTCACCGGAGGCGGCGGCGTTCTGGAACGAGTGCTATCCGGGGATGACGACGGCCGCGGAGAACCGCCTCACCGCCGAACGGGCCGGCTACGAGATCGTCGCGACCTTCCCGCTCCCCCGATCCGCGTGGCGGGAGGACTACTATACCCCCCTCCTCGAACGGCTGCCCGGCCTGAAGGCGGCTGCGGGCGGCGATCCCGCCGCGGAGGCCCCGGTCGCGTTCTCGGAACGGGAGATCGAGATGCCCCGCACGCACGGAAGCGAGTACGGCTGCGAGTTTTTCGTCCTGCGGAAGAACCGCTGACTGCCCCCCTCCCAGAAGACAGTTTTCTCCCTCCACTCGAGTCCCCCGCCCGAGGCCGCCATCGACTGTGTCCGCCCCAACGCCCGTGCACCCGCTCCTCCCCACGGGACGAATCGCACAGAAGGGGCGCACTTCCCTCCCCTGTGCCCCAACCTCCGCCGGCATGATACCCGGGAGAGGTCTTCGCAGGAACAGCCCCGTCCTGAACTCCCGCCCCGCCCGTACGATGCCCCGGGGGGAAGGAATACCCCAGTACCTGCACGGAATCCCCGCTCCCGCTCGCACGACAACGCCCAGATACCGGTTGGCGGGGGGGGTCCTGCAATTCCGAGAGACAGATTCCATTCGCGGCCGACGGGATCATCATGCGCTCGTCGCCCTCGATAGTGGGGGCTATCACACCAGCCGGGGATCGGGGGGAAGAGAGGGGCCCCCGCTTCTCATACCGCATGGCAGAGCTCCGGAGGCAATCGAGCAGCAGAAGATCGGGGTCGTTCTCCGGCAGTATCCCCTCCAGTCTCCCGTACCCTATCGGGATTTCCGGTGCGGCTGGACGGCCGGCATCAGGGCTGTCCTTTCTCGGCCGGGCAGGTTCTCTCCCAGGAGGGGACGATATAGAGGCGCTGCCGCTCCCTGCCCAGGATGAGGATCCCCTCCCCCCGCTCCAGCTCCAGGAGATCGACGTCCGGAATCCCGAAGAACCGTGCATTCCTGCGGGCCTGATCCCCGTTCTGGGCCTTCATGCAGACCTTCACCTCGATGTTGGCCAGCACCTCCTCGGGGAAGTGCCCGACGAGCTGGGACGCCAGGATGAGCCCGACTCCGAACTTCCGCAGCTCGCTCGCGTACTTGTTCAGGACCGCCTTGATCCCCTGCCGTTCGCTCACCAGCAGCTTGGCCTCGTCCACGACGACGAACAGCCGGAACCGCTCACGGTCCCCCGCCGGTGCCCTGGGAATCTCCCCCATCGACTGCAGGGCGTAGTAGAGCTTGCGCAGGAAGAGGTCGGCGTAGAGGAACCGCAGCGACTCGGGGAGAGCGCGGAGATTCAGGCGCGTGATCCCCCCGCGGAGAACCGACCGCACCTCGATCCGCTTCTCCCCCGAGAAGAGCCTGTACTGGAAGGCGTCCGCCAGGTAGGCGGCGAGCGTGCGGGCAGTCCTGCCGGCGCTCCCCTGCATCTCGTCCTCGATCGAGGCGAAGTCGAGATCCCCTCCCCAGGTTGCGGGATCGCCCGTGATCCCGCACCTGCGGTAGGCCCGGCGGATGAACTGCTTCAGCTGCTCCCGCTGCTGGATCCCGAGCGTGGGGAAGTTGATGGAGATCGCATCCACGAAGTCGGAGGTCGCCCGCAGCGGGGTGATCTCGGGCAGGGCGGGATCGAGCTCGAGCGGGTTGAAGCAGTAGCCCGCGTCCTCCCGAATCGTGCAGGTCCGCTGGTCCGGGACGTCCAGCGCCATGTCCCCGTGGAAGTCGATCAGGAGCAGCGGATACCCCTGCCGCGCCAGTTCGGCGGCGATGCAGCGGATCGTCTCGGTCTTCCCGGCGCCGGTGCCCCCGACGATGAGCACGTGCCCGTTCTGCAGATCGCCCGGTCGCCAGCGGACCTCTTCGCCCCGGCTCGACCGCCCCAGGAATACCGAAAGGGGCGGATCCCCGGCGGTCTGCCCCCTCCCGAGGTCTCCCCGGCGGAGGCGGTCCACGAACCTGGCATAGGCGGGCGGGCAGTCACGGCATACCCGGTCGGTCACCCCCTCGCGGGAGAGGGCGACGAAGATCCAGTCGCCGCCAGGCCTGATGCAGCAGACCTCCTGGTGCAGCCGCTCCAGATCCGATGCGGACAGCAGGGAGGCGATCGCCACCCGCCAGGAGGGCGACGGGGATGCCCGCAGCCTCTCCATGTCGCCCAGCGCGAACCAGGGGGCGAGCGCAACGGCGATCGGTCGCCCGCTGGCATGGGTGCGCCAGACCCGCATCCCGTCGCCACCTTCGATCGGCTCCGGCAGGGGCTGTTCGAGGAGCGCCGGCAGCGCCGGTGCGACAATCCTCTCCGCCTCTGCCAGCGCCGTCCGCTTCCGCTCCGCGATCCCCCTCCGCAGGCGCTCCCGCAACCGCCAGTTGACCGCCAGGACTCCCCCATGCCGACCGACGACGCAGGGGTGGAGCGGCACCTCCCACGGCATCTCCGACCCGTCCATCCAGCCGCGCTCCGCCAGCCCCTCCAGCGCGGCCAGGGCGTCGCCGCGGCGATCGGCCAGGAGCCGATCCAGGAATGCAGACGGATCGGGCGGATCGGGCAGCCCCGCCTCGAGGTGCCGGGGGATGCCATCCCCCAGGTACGACGGAAAGACGAGTTCGTTCTCGCGCCGGCTCCCGCCGGGGGCAGCACTGACCCACGGCAGCTCGTTCACGAGGCCGAGACGGATGAGGGCGAGAAACACCTCCTCTGCCTCCGCCGGGATCCCGAACGTGGCGTCCAGCACTGCCAGGAAGCGGTGCATCTTCTCCTGGCAGGCACGGTAGTCACGGGTATGCGGCCAGAGGCTGTAGTCGTCCTTCAGCCGGCAGAAGAGCCAGGCGATCGATCGCTCCCGGATCGGGGCGCGTGCGATGCGGGAAACGGTCTCCGCGAGGAGGGCCCCCGCGACCTCCGGGGAGCGGCGGACGTGGATCTCGGCGTCCAGGTATCCTCCGGCAAAAGAGAGCCCGGCCGCTTCCACCTGCCGGACCAGCGTTCGGTAGATCCCTGCCGCCTGATCGGCGGTGAGGCCGTAGCGCACGATCAGATTCTGCTGGATGCGGGTGTGGTCCGGCAGGAGCCCCCGCCGCACCGCCGCGTATCCCGTCGGGGTCGTCGCCCACTGGTAGAGGGCATCCAGGAGAACGATCTCCGCGGAGCAGGCCTTCAGCAGATCCCGCACTCCCACACGATCCCTCCGCCGGGGTTCGGCAGACCCCGTTCACGGCCCGGCATGGACGGGCGGGGCACCCCTCTCCCTCGTGGGGACGATCTTCACGTTCATCTTCTCGCTCCCGATGATCAGGATCCCCTCCCCGGGCTGGAAGTTCATCAGGTCCGTCTCGCTCACCTCGAAGAACTTGCTGTTCTCCTGCGCCTGTTTCTTGTTCTCCGTGCGCATGCAGAGTTTGACGGCGATGTTGGCCAGGATCTCGTCGTTGAAGTGGCTGATCAGCTGGGACGCCAGAATCAGGCTCACCCCGAACTTCCGCATCTCGGTGGCGTACTTGTTTAAGACCGCCTTGATCACCTGCTTCTGGCCGGTCTTCTGGCTGACCAGCAGCTTGGCCTCGTCCACGATGATGAAGAGTCGGAACTTCGCCCGCGTGCTGTCCGTGCTCCGCGGGATCTCTCCGAGCGCCTGGAGGGAGTAGAAGAGGCGGCGGAGGAAGAGGTCCGCGAAGAGGTAGCGCAGGTTCTCGGGGAGCGCGTTCAGGTTCATGTGCGTGATCCCGCCCGCGAGGATCTCCTTGATGGCGATCTTCTCGGTCCCCGAGAAGAGCTTGTAGTCGAAGATGTCCTCGAGGTAGGCCGGGATCGTCTCGTCCTCGCAGGCCATGATCGCGTCCTCGACCTCGTCGAAGTCGACCTTCCTGTTCCAGGTCTCCCGAGCGGCCGTGAACCCCCCGCGGCGGTAGATCTCCTTGATGATCCCCTTGATGCTCCTCCGCTGCTGGATGCCGAGCGTGGGGAAGTTGATGGAGATCGCATCCACGAAGTCGGAGGTCGCCCGCAGCGGGGTGATCTCCGGCAGGGCGGGATCGAGCTCGAGCGGGTTGAAGCAGTAGCCCGCGTCCTCCCGAATCGTGCAGGTCCGCTGGTCCGGGACGTCCAGCGCCATGTCCCCGTGGAAGTCGATCAGGAGCACCGGATACCCCTGCCGCGCCAGTTCGGCGGCGATGCAGCGGATCGTCTCGGTCTTCCCGGCGCCGGAACCGCCGATGATGATGAAGTGCCCGTTGTTGAGCGTCCCCGGGGCCCAGTAGACCCTGTCGCCGTTCCCCGAGTGCCCCAGGAAAATGGCGAGCGCATCCCCGCCCGCATTCAGGGTATGGGCTCCCGCAGCCGGGGACCGCCCGCCGACTGCATCCGCCGCGCCGGCAACCCCCTTCTCCTCCGCGGGTCTTTCGGGAGGCGGATAGGCGCTGCTGTCCCCCCGGGCCGTCTCCTGCCACCGCTCCGCAGGCGCAGCGGGCAGCATGGCAGGGTGTTCGGGATCCGCAGGCGGGCCAGCAGGAGAGGACGGCGCGTCAGATTTCCCGGTCCTCTCACGCAGCGGGGCCTGCGGGGCCTCATCCGCTCTCTCTTCCGCGGCGCATCCGTTCAGGGATGCCCCGAACTGTTCGGCCACCTCCCGCTGCAGGGACGCGGCAATCGCATCCAGGTGCGCGCGGTAGCGCTCCTCGTCGGCGATAATGAACTGGACGCCGCCGTCGCCGCCGCGGTGGGAGGGCAGCTTCGTCACCTTCACGGAGTCTGCCAGGCGGTCCAGGCAGGTGATGAGATCCGCCTGCAGCTCCCGCGATGCCCGTATCGAGTCGTAGTGGTGCTTGCGCCGAAGAAACTCGAGAACCAGGTACTTTCGCCGGACGTACTCCACGAAGGAGAGGCAGCGGGCCTTCAGGTCGTCGCTGTGGGACGCGGTGATCGCCTCCAGGATGTAGACCGTCTCGTCGGGGAAGACGTACTGCCAGCGCTCGGCAGACGACCCGGGGTATTCGCAGGCGATGACGGCAAGCCCGCATTCCGCCAGGAGGCGGGCAAACTGCTCCAGTTCCCGGAATACAGCGGAACTGCGGTGCGTGATGAAGCCGAGAAACGAGTGCGGGTCTTCGGCCGAACCGATGGGGAGCGTCTTCTCGGTATAGCGGTAATGGGAGCTGCCGGCGAGAAGATACGGCACCAGCGGATGCACCTTCGATGCGAGCGCCCCCCAGTCCAGAACACCGATCCGCTTTCTCACGAGGACGCCGCCCACCCGCGCTCCGTCGCGGGTGGGCAGCATGACCCGCACGCCCTGCCAGGATGCTTCCCGCACGAGACCGCACTGCTTCAGCGCCAGCGTTCCCCCGGGGCAGCACCGCTCGCAGGCGCCGTCCCCCGTGCCGTCCGTCGTGTGGCTGTTCTTTGCGATGTACACGAAGATGAGCGCTTCGATAATCCCCTGGATTTCCGATCTGTTGAAATAGCTCAGGTAATCTCTGACATTCGGGGATAGCTGCTGCAGGATGTCGGCGCTGTCTTCCGGAGAATAGCCCATGGACTGGAGGGTTTCTTCCAGAATCGCCGATCTCTGGGGATTCACGCAAAAGTATTTTCCTTTCAGACATCTTTAAACCCGTGCAAATGAACCGGCGGCTCTGCAGAATGCCAATCCGGCCCACTTTTCAGCCGTTTCACGCTCCCCTTCATCGGTCCCGATGGCGGCGGAAAGGCCGGTCCGACCCGGGTGCACCCACGAGCTCCTGCCTTCTGCCTACTGGCCCCATCGCACTGATGGGGAGAGGGAGATCCCTCCACCAAATCCCCCCACCGCGCCTGCGATAATCCCCCTGCCAATGCTGAATCGCATGATTGGGAGAGAGGGGTAGGTCAACCTGAATTTGGAGGCAAAGAGCACGCTCATATAAACACCTCCTATACAGGTCTATCGCAATAGCGGGGGAGGGGGTTTTGAAGGGG
>JASEFH010000028.1 GCA_030019205.1 Methanomicrobiales archaeon | reverse complement strand
TAGTAGACTTTCGCGGAGCCGAACGCTTTCAACTCCACCTGGCCGTTCACCCGCAGGAGCTCCCGCTGGCGGGCGGCGGTCTCCGGCTCGTGCTGCATGACAGGTATTCAACGGGCCGACTGCCATGAACCTGTGCATGGGCTCTCTGCAATCGGGCGGCAGCTCGTAGACACGGGACATAACCGAATATACCGGTAAATCTATAGAGATGTCCCGGGAGGGGCCCGTACCGCATGCAGCCCTCTTCCGAACAGGACGCCCTTTCCCAGCAGCCCTGCCACGGGAGCAGATACCGCAGGAGCATCTGGCGGGGAGGCCGAACAGGCCTGCCAGGAGGGCAGATGGGAGTTCCCTCTCCACCGTGCCACCCGATCCTGTGGATTCTCCGCCCCTCCGATCTTCCCATCCCCAAATACAGGCCCTGTCGCTGCCATAGGGGAGTGCGTCCAGAGGGGGGAGAGGGCGCACCCCCTCCCCCGGATCTGCGATTCCCGACGGCTCTCCACCCTCTCCTCCCCCCTTGAGGGCTGATTGGGATCGAGATAAAAAAAATCGTCTACTGCAGGAATACGAGGGATGCGAACCCGGAGGGCCTGGCAGAGCCAGGAAAAGCGCAAGGGAATTTCGTCGATTTCCGTAAAAAGAGTAGCCTGACCGACTAAAAATCGGTCATCACGCGGAACTGGTCGATGGCCTCTTTTCCGAGCTGCTGCAGGAACTCTTCTGCTGCATGCCGCACATCCCGGGCGGCCGTGATCGCCCGCCCCACCACGATGATGTCGGCACCGGCCTCGAGCGCGGTCTTCACCGCCGGCACGCGGATGCCTCCGGCGGTGGCGATGAGCATCCGCTCCCCGCCAGCCTTCCGAACGGCCGGAATGTCGCCCCAGGCGTGGGCCGTCGTCTCGATGTCGATGCCGCGGTGCATCTCCACCACATCCGGCTTGATGGAGAGCTCGCGGATCACCCCGGCGGGGTCCTCCACGTTCAGCATGTCCACGATGGAGTAGATGCCGGTCTTTCTCGCCTCCGAGATCGCCTTCTCGAGCGTCTTGATGGGTGCGAGCCCGGAGACCACGACCGCATCCGCCGCCGCATCCGCCGCCATTCTCGCCTCGAGGTTTCCCGTGTCCAGAATCTTCATGTCCGCGATGATGAAGGCGTTGGGGCGGAGCTTGCGCAGCTCCGAGACGACCGAGAGGCCGAACTGCTTGATGAGCGGCGTTCCCGCCTCGATAATCATGTGATCGCTCTGCGGGAGGTCGCGGAGCACGGTCGCCACCCGGTTCATGTCCACGAGGTCCAGGGCCACCTGCAGGTAGGGGGGGTCCCAGAGCCGCTGCACCTTGAACCCCATGATGGCGTGGGCAGCCCGGTCCTTCTCGTAGAGCAGCGTCTTTCTGTCCGGGAACCGCTCCAGGGCCCGCCGGATGGCCAGCTTCGTCGCCCCGTAGTTGTAGCGGTAGATCCGGTTGTAGTCCTTCGCATCGGGATGGATGAAGACGCTCGCCAGGATCACCGTCTCTTCCAGATCGATACCGTCGAACTCCCCCTCCTCCACCAGGTCCGCCACCGCCTTGGAGACGGCGGCCTGCGCGGGCCCGAACATCATGTTCACCTGGGCGATCCCCTTGATGGAGACCTTCGGTATGACGATCGTGGCCGGCTTCGTCATCAGGTTGGGGCGGACCACGGCGAGCAGCGGGGTGTGGCCCATGGAGGGGTGAGCGAGCGCGCTCGAGAATGCCATACCCACCGGGCCGTTCTTATCCCCCATGATCAGATCGATATGCGCCAGCTCGGCGCCTTCCCCAACCAGTGCTTCACCGATAAGATACATATGCCGTCCTCTTCATTGTCCGAACACATATGGGGGAACCACATATAAAAATGCCAGCAGATTGATCCAGTACGGCTGCAGGAACGCGCCTCCCGGGCAGCGGCGTCCGTGATCTTCCCTTCAGCGCTGCCGCAAACGAACGGAATCGGCGGGGGGGCGGAGTGTGCACCGATGGAGAATGGCTGCGAAATCGGACGGTCAAGAGCAGATTATAATCCGATGTGGGGCTGGTGAGATTTGAACTCACGATCGACGGGTCTCTCCGACATGCGTCAGTGCTCCAACGGATCGTCATCGTGGAGCGGGCGGCGACTTCGCCGCCCGCCGGACGCCTCTGGCCGGAGGCGATCCTTCCGGAGACCCATTGTTCATCACCCGCAAATACCGCTGGAGCCCGTCGCCATTCCTGGCTTGGCCACAGCCCCGTTCACGCCCCGAATACGAGGGGACCCTATAAATTACGTGTTCCAGGAACTTAATCGTTGCGTTCGGTCGGAACGTCAACCCTTATATCGCCTCCGAGCGAATAAAAGAGGGATGTTTGAGGGGAGTTACGCAACTGGGACGGGCGCACTTCCTCTTCTCGGGATCACCATCGGCGATATGCTGAACTCCATCAGTTCGCGGTTCCCGGAGACGGATGCCGTGGTCTCGATGCACCAGAATATCCGCTGGACATACTCGGAGTTGCGGAGGCGGACGGACGAGCTCGCGCGTGCACTGATGGCCCTGGGCGTGGAGAAAGGGGATCGGGTCGGCATCTGGGCGATGAACTGCGCGGAGTGGGTGCTCACTCAGTTCGCCACGGCAAAGATCGGGGCGATCATGGTGAACATCAATCCGGCCTACCGCACCTACGAGCTCGAGTACGCCCTGAAACAGTCGGAGGTGCAGACCCTCATCGTCCAGGGAAGGTTCAAGACGTCCGACTACGTGGGCATGTTCTACGAGTGCTGTCCGGAGGCGTTCGAGGCCCGTCCGGGGCGGATCAACAGCGACAGGCTGCCTTTCCTCCGCAACGCCATATTCCTGGGCGACATCCCGTACAACGGCATGTTCGCCTGGAGCGAGGTGCTGGAGAAGGGGCGGGAGATCAGCCGGGACGAACTCCGCGAGCGGGAGGAGTCCCTCTCCTTCGACGACCCGGTCAACATCCAGTACACCAGCGGAACGACCGGTTTCCCGAAGGGCGTTGTTCTGACGCACCACAACATCCTGAACAACGGCTACATCATCGGCGAGGGGATGAACTTCTCCGAGAGGGATCGCCTCTGCATCCCGGTGCCGTTCTACCACTGCTTCGGGATGGTGCTCTCCAACCTCGCCTGCATGACGCATGGATCGACGATGGTTCTGCCGGGACCGGTCTTCAACGCGGAGGATGTCCTGAGGACGGTCCATGCCGAGCGGTGCACCGCCCTGCACGGCGTGCCCACCATGTTCATCGCCGAGCTCTCCCACCCGCATTTCGAGCGGTACGACTACGAGACCCTCCGCACCGGTATCATGGCCGGTTCCCCCTGCCCGATCGAGGTGATGAAGGAGGTCGCGACGAAGATGCACATGTCGGAGATCGTGATCGTCTACGGCCAGACAGAGTGCTCGCCGGGGATCACCATGACCACCACGCGGGACCCGCTGGAGCGGAGGGTCTCGACGGTGGGTAAGGCGTTCCCGCATACCGAGGTCAAGATCATCGATCCGAAGAGCGGGAAGATCCTGCCCCGCGGCGAGGTGGGGGAGATCTGCGCCCGGGGCTACTGCGTGATGAAGTGCTACTACAACAACCCGAGCGCGACGCATGCCACCATCGACGGCAACCGCTGGAACCATACCGGCGATCTGGGGACGATGGACGCGGACGGCTACGTGAAGATCGTGGGGCGGTTGAAGGATATGGTGATCCGCGGCGGGGAGAATATCTACCCGAGGGAGATCGAGGAGTTCCTCCATCTCCACCCCGCGATCAAGGACGTCTACGTGATCGGCGTCCCCGACGAGAAGTACGGCGAGGAGCTGATGGCCTGGATCCAGCTGGAGGACGGAGAGTGCCTGACAGAGGAAGCGGTGAAGGAGTTCTGCAGGAATCGCATCGCTCACTTCAAGATCCCGAGATACATCCGCTTCGTCACCGAGTTCCCCATGAGCGTGACGGGCAAGATCCAGAAGTACAGGATGCGCGAGACCTCCATCCGGGAGCTCGGGCTGGAAGAGGCGTCCCGGATAGAGACGGCATGATCAGGCACGGTTCCCGCCGGATCCACCGGGGAGGGCATCCCGAACGTATCTCCGGGCCGTGCAGGGATCGTCGCTGGCGATGCCGTCCACGCCCAGATCCCGGGCTCTCCGAATTGCGGGAGCCGCATTCAGCGTCCATGCTATCACCTTCCTGCCCCTTTCGTGCGCCATCTCGACGAGCGTCCGCGTGAGAAGAGGATACTTCGGCAGGATCCAGTCGATCGCATCCTCCTCGGCTGCCTGCAGCGCTGTCCCGCTCTCGCGCGAGAATATCAGCCCGGTCGGGACGGGCAACAGCGTCCGGGCCTTCCGCAGGGATTCGGTGTGAAACGAGACGATGCCGATCCTCTCCATTCCGCTCTCGCGGAGCACGGTGCAGATCATCTCGATGCCGCGGGTCTCTTTGAGTTCGACCACCAGTCCGCACCTCCCCCGCACAAGCTCGATCGCCTCCGCAAGGGTCGGGATCCGTTCGCCGCCGCCCGCGTCGAGCTCCTGCAGTTCAGCGGCGGTCCGGTCCTGCACGCCCCCCCGCCCGTTCGTGGTCCGCTCCAGAGTGGCGTCATGGATGACGACGGGGATGCCGTCCCGCGAGAGGCGGAGATCGATCTCGACATAATCCGCACACTTCATCCCTTCCGTCAGCGCACGGAGGGTATTCTCCGGACCGAGAGCAGCAGCACCGCGGTGGCCGACGATCAGCATGCAGGGGACTGTGCCCGGAATGGTATTAATGCTTGGGTGTTCGCAATGCACGATCTCGCGGTAAAACCTATCTACTCTACCTATCGATGATTGCCTTAAGGATTCTGTCGGAGTCCTTCTGGAGGACAGGGGATGTTGAATCCTTTCTCGTAAAACAAATATACGGTTATTTGCATTGTCTCGATAGAGTCCCTTCAAAGCATCTCCGGCGGTAGGTGATGCCCGTTCCTGGACCCACTCCCATGCCGATAATCCTGAAAACATGGATGCGATACCTTTCTCCGTATCTTCGTACCCCTATCGTAGGGTCTACTGCACTCTTCCCTACACCCAAAAGGGGAGGGGGGGCTGTCCTGCAGGAACCGCGGGGAGGGATGCTTGGATCAGATTCCTGACTTCTCCGGCCCGTTATTCTATGCAGCAGGGATCGAAGATTGAGAAACAGGGGGATGCTACAATTAATTCAATGAATTTCCTATCGTAATAAAAGGTAGGATTAAAAAGATGTCCCGACATCCGAATCTGGCGCTATCGGACTTCCGTCGGCTCATCTGCAGTAATCGTTTGCCTCGCCATTCGGATCGAGCGTGCATCCATAGAACCGGACCTGTAAATTCTTCAGACCGTAGTTATTGTAGTCCCACCAGCAGGCAAGGAGCTCCTCGATGCCGAATACCCGGGTGCCGGTATAGGTTGTGGTTTCTGTGCAAGTGCCAAGCAGCTCGTCATACGCGGTGCAGAGCGAAACATCAACGTAGAAGAGCTCGTTGATATTCACGCTCTTGGGTTGACCCTTTTCTCGAGGGAGTGCGACAAATCCAAGAGGAATGATCGTCTCTCCTGTCGCTGAATCGTTAAACATTCCGTTTGCATGGATGTCTACGTGTTTATTGGGCTTCCCCGGCGCCCGGGCATAGACATTGTAATATCCGGGCGCAATGTTGAACCTGGCTCCGTTGCCATCGCACCCGTTCCGATCGGTAACCTGGAACACCCCATCTTTGGCCCGGGTCATTATGATCTTTGACTTTCCATCCAGCTCCACGAAGAGCGTGTGCCCATGCTGTCGCCGACTTCCTTTCCCAAGGTTTCATCGTATTTACATGCTCCGATGATGTTCAGGTTGTAGTGCGGTCCGTTCACCTGGAATGGGCTTACAGCCTGAACCGGGTTTGTCGCGAAGAGAAGAGCGATAAGGACCAGCAGTCCATAGATCTTCGGTCTTCTCACCCGTGTCACCCCGTCGTCCGTCACGGACAGGAGTATGCTCCCTGTCCAGCAGCATATACTGAGGCCATCCCGAAACTCTCCCGATCATGCAGGTACAGGCCAGGTGCATGAGTTCCGGGAATGTATGGTCATAGCGTTCGTAGCGGGGGAACCTCCTTCTTGAAGGCCTCTATCCCGCTGAAGAACCGTTCGATGGCACTCCGTTTCCTGAAGGAGTCACGATGAAACAGAGCCGATCCCCCTCGCCGGGGAGATTTCCGATTTCTCGGATTGGGATATTGCTCCGGATTCTCCGTCTTCGGGTACTGGATCGGATCTCATGTGAGTCGCAGGCTGCGTCGGCGGTGATGATCGATGATTTTGCATCTGTCCTGTATTCCCCCGGTACATCGTTCCAGGCACCCCCGGCGGTCAGGAGTAGACGTTCCCCTACGGGTCGGCGGAGTCCCGCCGGGGCCGGCCGATGTGCGGTTTCCGCGAAGATGCTTCCGGATAATTCCCCAGAGCCCGTCGTCGATCTCCTGGAATGCCATGACCCGGGCTCGGGACCTCACTGATCCAATTATTCGGGGATATCCTCGAAATAAATCTGAAAGAAAGAACGATATGATATGCTTATTGAGAATCACAATATTCGCAATTGTTGATTGGTCCAAGACAGTAAAATAAATATGGAATTAGGCCTTGTTGAAACCCTCAATGATAACAATAATAAGTATCTTCTTGATCCATCTATCCCGGTTGTAGATGAGGATCTCGACCTTGATATCCTTGACTTGGCACCAGTATTTCTGACTCTGTAGAGATCCTCTTCGGGCTCAATTTTTCGCGGGCAGGGAAATATCTATGAGAAATGGGGCTCCTTGTTGATCTGACCAAAGACAACAACGGAGCCCGTCTTAGTGTCATCGTCCCAGCATATCAGACTTACCGAGGCAGCAGTTTCTGCTGTCCGAGTATCCCATCTCCCGCTCTATTCCTGCAAATACTCGAAGAAGACCTACACCCAGCACCATCAGCTGGTGCTCCTGCTCCTGAAAGAACGGTTAGGACAGGATTATCGGGGATTCACGGATCTGGTCGAAGTGATGGATCCGATGCGGCAGCTGCTCCACGGGGAGAACATCCCCCACTTCACCACCCTCCACAAGTTCCTGCAGCGACTTTCCTCGCTCTGGTTGACGCTTATCCAGAAACGGGTGGTCGCCTCCCTGTATCAACGAGGAGCAGTCATTTCCGTCACCGCCATCGATGCCTCCGGGTTCACCAGTGCCTACGCCAGCTGCTACTCCTCCCTCCGGACCGGGAAGACCCGCAAACGGTTCCTGAAAGTCTCCCTGGCCGTCGATACCACTACGCAGGTGATCCTGGCCATTGCGATGACCCAGCATCCGATTTCTGAAGTGCGAATGGCCCGCAGCCTGCTCGCGCAGTCCCATCGGACTCGGAAGGCTGCCTGCTATGTTCTCGACAAGGGATACGATGCCGAGTCCATCCAACGTCGGATCCGGGAGGAGATGCAGGCGGAATCCCTCATCCCGGTCCGAACGCGAAACCGGAAACGAATTCACGGAAGGTATCGGAGAGAGATGGCTCGAACCTTCGATGCACGCCGGTACCATCGGAGAAACCTCGTGGAAACGGCATTCTCGGTCCTGAAAAGAACCCTGGGAGAGAGCCTGAAAGCCCGAACCTATCGCCTCCAGGCCAAGGAAATCAAACTTAAAATCATCCTCTACAACCTGAAGAGAACCATCGCACCCTACTCAATGCAGATCCTCGTGATCATTTCTACGGAGCCTGGAATTATAAATTTTAATATCCCCGCATGGATGGCCCTCCCCGGACCCCCTGACCGGGGAGGGGAGCCCCCTACCCGCCCGTGCGGGACACCAGCCGTTCCGCCGCCCGGGCGGCGCCCTCCAGCGTCTCCTCCTCCCCGGGGACGATGCGGTCGAACATCAGCACCCGTCCGCCGCAGATGGCCGTATCCACCGCGGAGCCGCTGCAGGCGTAGACGAGGTTCGAGGTGGCGCTATGGAGCGGTGTGGTGCAGACCGCCCTTCGGCGGATCAGCACGATGTCTGCCGGGGCTCCGGGCTCGATCCTGCCACTCCCGAGGCGCAGGGCCCGCATGCCGGCGCTGCTCGCCATCTCCACCGCCTCGCCGGCCGGAAGAAGAGTCTGCGAGTTCCAGTAGAACTTCTGCAGGAGCGCGGCGAACTTCATCTCCTGGATGAGATCCAGGCTGTTGTTGGAGGCGGCGCCGTCGGTTCCCAGCGTTACGGGGATGCCGAATTCCCTGAACCAGGGGTAGGGCGGGGCACGGTTCACGGCCAGTTTCATGTTGCTGGCAGGGTTCATCGCCACGTGGACCCCGCGCGCGGCGAGGAGGGCGCAGTCGGAGCGGCTGACCCAGTTGCAGTGGGCGGCGACGGTCCGCGGCGTGAGAAGCCCGCAGTCGTCCAGCCGGCGGGGCGGGCGCACGCCGAACGTCCGCAGGGAGTCCTGCACCTCCTTCTCGGTCTCCGAGAGGTGCACATGGATACCGAGATCCCGCTCCGCAGCGAACTCCGCCAGCCACTCCAGACCCTCACGGGACACCGTGTACACCGCGTGCGGCCCGACGGCAGCCCGGATGTTCGGGTTCCGTAGGGTCTCGATCCTCCGGGCGAACTCCTCCGTTGCCCGGATCTCCCGCTCCCGCCTGTCCGCCTCGAACAGATCGATGAAACCGTACGCGAGGACCGCCTTCATGCCGCACTCCGTCACGGCCCGGGCGGCCTCCGGCATATGGAAATACATGTCCGAGAATGCGATCGTGCCGCTCCGGATCATCTCCAGGCAGGCCAGGCGCGTGCCCCAGTAGACGTCCTCGCCCGTCAGTCCCGCCTCGAGCGGCCAGATCTTCTCCGAGAGCCAGGTGTGCAGGGGCAGGTCGTCGGCGTAGCCGCGCAGAAGGGTCATCGCCGCGTGTGTATGCGTGTTCACGAATCCCGGGAAGATCAGGTTGCCCTCCCCGTCCAGGATGAACTCCGGTGCGTACTCCCGCCTGAGATCCTCTCCTATCCCGGCTATCGTGCCCGAATCGTCGATGGCGATATCCACCGTACGACCGTCCAGGCTGACCCGCTCGAGCAGGATGGACCCGCGGGCCTCGAATATATCAGAACGTTCCTCGCTCATGCAAGCATCTCCACGATGCGGCGTAAAACCGCTTCTGTCCTCCCCCGCTGCGCCCGCGATACCTCGAGGATGTGCTCGTAGGTCAGCACGTCGCACCCCAGTCCATGGGCGAGGTTGTCGATGGTGCAGAGCGCGGCGCAGGGTATGCCGAGCTCCCGGGCCACCGTCGCCTCCGAGGCGACCGTCATGCCCACGACATCGGCGATGCGGGCGAGCACCTGCACTTCCGCCTTCGTCTCGATCCTTGGCCCGCGGGTCTGGACGTAGGTGCCCCCCAGCCGGGCTTCGGGAAGGGTCTCCTTCAGCGAACGGGAGAGCAGCGGATCCAGTTCCGGGCAGACATGCTCGATGGCGTGATCGTGGATGGAGGGGATATCCGCGAGGCTGATATAATCGGCGGGGATCAGCAGGGACCCGACGGGGATCTCCGTCTTCAGGGCGCCGGCGGATCCGATCGATACCAGCCTGTCCACGCCGCAGACGGCCAGAGCTGCGATGTTTGCCCGGTAGTTGATCCGATGCGGCGGCAGACCCCGCTGGTGCCGCAGAAGAATGGCGATCCTCTCCCCGCAGAGCACCTCTGCGCTGCCGAAGGGGGTGTGCACGACCTCCCGCGCGAGCGAGGGCAGCTCCGCATAGAGCAGGCTTGTTCCACCGATAATCCCGAGCATTTCCATACTCCTCCGGTCGATACGCCTCTCCCCCCCCGTAAATCCCGGCGGATTCCCGCCGCGGACGGGCGCGGGAGCGGAGGGCTCGACTGCTCACATGAGCTTGTCACCGGGAGCATAAATTCCTGTCCTGCGGCGGATGGAGAATCATGCACCGCACTCCCGCCGCTCGCGCCATCATTCGCGGCTCTCTCCGCAACCGCAGTCGCAGACGCGCTCCGTCGGCGGCAGGTCGTCCGGGAGGCACGGGTATACGGCGGACTCCGCCGCCTGCAGTCCTGACGGGTATCTCCCGGGGGCCCCGGAAGCAGTGCTGGAAGGGCCATGCGGCCGCCTGCACGGTCAGGATGACGGAACCCCACGGTCCGTGCCGCCCTCGGGGGAAAGCGTGGATATCGAGGATTCCGTATGCGGGAGGGATACGAATCCCTCGCACCGCGCAGCAGCTCCCCGTTCGAGAAGACCAATCCTTAATAGGGATCGAGTCCAAGTATATTGAACCGGGCCGATAGCTCAGGGGTAGATCGCACGCTTGGCATGCGTGAGGCCGCGGGTTCAAATCCCGCTCGGTCCATCGGTTCTGTTCTTCTCGCGCCACAGGAATGTTTATGACTCCGCGCCCTGGATGAAAGGCTATGGCGGATCGATGCGTCAACAAACTCGGGGGACGGATCGTCCTCTCCGATGCGACGCCGGAGCAGGTGAACGAGTACGTGCGCAGGAGGTGCCGGGAGTACTACGAGGTGACGCCGGGGTTCGAGTTCCGAAACATCTCCCTCCTCCTCAGGGCGCCTATGCTCCTGGGGGTGCAGGTGAAGCGGAAGAAGATCCTGCTGCCGTTCACCAAGGTCTGCCTGGGGACCTTTCTCTACGAGATCCCGGCTGAAGAGGGAGATCTCGACTACATCCGCTCCCGTCTCGGAGAGCGCGCCAATTGACCGCGAATATGCCCTGCAGTGCAGGTGCGGCACACCCCCTCGATGACAGACGCGCGCAGGGACGCCGTGCCACGCTACGCCCGCGGGGAGAGTCGCAGGGTTGAATCCCCGGGGCCTGCAGGAAAACAGGTGGTTTTTTACCACCGGGGATGAAACTTTTCTCAGGGAAACCGTGGGCATCAAAGAGTGGGTCATCCCCCAGGACAGGGAGTTCTTCGACAGTTTCGAGAAGCTGGCAGAGGCGGTGGTGGAATCATCGGACCTGCTGCTGGATCTCGTCGACAACTACACCGACGTGAAGAACAGGTGCCACCGGATGAAGGAGGTCGAGCACCGAGGGGACATCATCACCCACGAGATCTACGAGCACCTGAACCGCACGTTCATCACGCCGCTGGAGCCGGAGGAGATCTCACGCCTCGCCTCCGCGCTCGACGATGTGCTCGACTATATCGAGGGGACGGCGCAGCAGATGTACAGCTACGGCATCACCGAGACCGACACGCCGATGCGGGAGTTCGCCCGCCTGATACAGCTCTCCAGCGTGGAGCTCCTGGAAGCGGTGCGCGGCATCCGCATCCTCAAAGATCCAAAGAGAGTGGAAGAGCGGTGCATCGAGATTAACCGCCTGGAAAACCTTGCCGACGAGGTGCTCTCCCATGCCATACGGGACCTCTTCAAGACGGATAACGCCGTCATGATTATCAAGCTCAAGGATATTTACGAGAACCTGGAGGCGGCGACGGACAAGTGCGAGGATGCCGCCAACGTCCTATCGGATATCGTGATCCGTCATACGTAATGTCTATGGAGACCGTCATCATCCTCGGAATCGTGCTGGCGCTCCTGTTCAACTTCTTCAATGGGATGAATGACGCGGCTAACGCCATCGCCACGGTTGTGACCACGAAAGTGCTGACGCCGATGCGTGCGGTCGCGCTGGCTGCCTTCTTTAACCTGGTGGGCCCTCTCCTCTTTACCACCGCCATCGCCAAGACCATCGGCCGGGGGATCGTGGATCCCGCCATCATCACGCCGGCCATCATCCTCGCGGGGCTCGTGGGGGGCATCGTCTGGGTATTCATTACCACCCGATCCGGGATCCCCGTCTCCGCAACGCATGCACTTATTGGCGGGCTTATGGGAGCTGCAATCGCCAATCACGGCATGGGTGCCGTCCTGTGGCCTTCTCTGGATTACGTTGCCGTTTTGATCGCCTACGGGGTCGCGGGAGCTCTTGCAGGAGCGCTGGTGTTTGGTCTCATAGCCCGATGGAGAGGGGAGACCTGGTCCAGCTATGCTGGCATAGGGGCACTCTTTGGTTTCGCCTTGATCATACCCCTGCTCATTCTTGGAAATATCGTGCAGATCAGCGGTCTCTCGGCAATCGTGATCTTCATGGTCGTATCCCCCACCCTTGGCTTCATCGCCGCTTTCCTCATGGGAGTGATAGTAATACGGCAGTTCAGAAACGGATCGCCGACCCAGCTGAACTCGATATTTCGCAGACTCCAGCTCTTCTCAGCCTCGCTTTACTCCTTCGGGCACGGATCCAACGATGCACAGAACGCAATGGGTATCATCACCGCCATGCTTGTCGCGGGAGGGCTGCTCGCGGATTTTACAGTCCCCATCTGGGTTATCGTGGTGTCAGCCGCGGCAATATCTCTTGGGACGTTCCTCGGGGGCTGGAGTGTGATTGAGACCATGGGGAAGAAAATAACCTCCATTCGCCCGTATCAGGGATTCTGTGCAGAGACTGCCGGCGGGGTGGTGCTCTCGTTTGTGACGGCCTTTGGAGTTCCGGTATCCACGACCCATGCGATAAGCGGTTCGATCATGGGTGTGGGCGCGACACGGGGCTACTCTGCAGTGAAGTGGGGGATCGTGCGGGAGATTGTCATGGCCTGGATCATCACTATTCCCACTTCCGCAATGGTGGGATGGATCGCTGCTACTCTTTACCTCCGCTTGTTCGGATAAAGCCGCGATTGCATGTACCCTCGCGATAGCAGCGGCAGTCGTTCCGGATCACGCAGGCCCCGTGCCGCGGAGCCCGTGCGGTGCAGACCGCCCGACCGTGCTGCATGAAGGTGAAGTTGATCCGCCCCCAGACCTCCCGCGGGTAGAGCGCCATCAGATCCCGTTCGATCTTCACCGGGTCCGAGTGGTCGGATAGACCGATGCGCCGGGAGAGCCTCCGCACGTGGGTGTCGACGCCGATGCCGGCCGGGGTGCCGAATGCGCGGGCGAGCACGATATTCGCGGTCTTCCGCCCGACGCCGGGCAGGGCTGTCAGCCCCTCCATGGTGCGCGGGACCTCGCCGCCGTGCTCCTGCACGATCCGTCGCGCCGTCTCGATGATGAAGCGCGTTTTCACGCGGTGGAACCCGACGGCGCGGATGATGGCGTCGACATCGTGCGGGGAGGCTCCGGCGAGCGCCTGCGGCGTGGGATAGCGCCGGAAGAGCTCCTCCTGGACGCTCTCCACGGAGCGGTCGGTGGTCTGGGCCGAAAGAATGGTGAGAATGAGCAGTTCGAACGGATTCCGGTACCGCAGCTGGCGCTGGCCTGAGTCGCGATACTCTTCGATGAGGGTGTCGAGTATGCGCAGGGCGGTGCTCCGATCCATGATGGGGCAGGGCGGATTCGAACCGCCGTCAAAGCGTCCCAAACGCTCTAGGATGGACCAGGCTACCCTACTGCCCCGCACTCTTCGGACCCGCTATATATTGGAAAGGGGGCGTATTAACACTTTGCAGCCCTCTCTAGAGCGGTAGGGGCGCCCGATCCCGATCGCTGACCACGGTTCCCGTAAAATCCCCTGCAAACACCGCTCTCCTGAGGTTGTCGGGGTCCCGCCCGTCGATGACGACGAGGGGGATGCCGCTCCGCTCGACGACCTTTGCGGCCACGATATCGAAGACGATGTTGGAGCCCGCGGTGAGCCGGTCCTCGCGGATGATCTCCAGCAGCGCACGGGGGGTCAGACGGGCGTGCCGAACGGCTTCGGCGTTCTTGCGGGGATCCGCGCTGTAGATGCCGTCGACCGATGTGGCGTTGATCAGGACGTCGGCCCCGATGTACTCTGCCAGGACCGCGGAGACCGCGTCCGTGGTCTGGGCGGGTGCCACGCCGCCCATCACCACGATCTTCGCGGATTCGCCGAAGGCCTTTGCCTCCCTGTAGTCCTCCGGGACGAGGGGGTACACGGCGTCTCCCAGCGCGCCGATCAGCAGGTATGCGTTGATGCGGGTCACCAGAATGCCGATCTCGTCGGCGCTGGCGTCATCCAGCCCCAGACGGCTGGCGGCGCCGATGTAGCGCCTGGCCTCGCCACCCCCGCCGACCACCACGTACAGGCGGTGGCTTGCCGCGATATCCCTGAGGATCCCGCAGAAGCGTCCGATGTTGTTGGATTCCAGGGAGGGGATGAGCACCGATCCGCCGAGAGAGAGAACGATCTTCTTCATTTCTGTGTACCATTCTGTCACCTCTCCTTATATGTGTTGGAGTTCCACGCCTACCGGGATGCGCATGCCGCAGGATATTGTGAGGTGCGGGTGACGCTCGTCTGTCCGGTATGCCGGAGCCGGGACATCTATGCGGTCGCCGGGGGATACCTTGGCTCGGTATACCGCTGCAAGAGGTGCGGCTACTGGGGGCCGCTGGTGCTGGAGCACGACGGTGAGGATGGCGCCCATCCAGGGCGGGACGAACGAAGACGATAGGCGTGCCGGCCCGACGGAACGGGCGTTGTGCAGGTGCCGAACCGTCGCGGGTGCGCCGTTTCTTCTTCCCGGGATACCTGCATCGGCGAACGATGCGTCGCGCCAACCCCGAGGACGGACGGGAGATCCGGACCGGTGAAGCGGCTGGCAGGATGCCCTGAACAGGCACATCTGCAGGATTCATACTGCCGGATCCGGGCCATCGCGCTGGCTGGGGGTCCTCCGGATCCCTCCCCCCATTGTTGCGATGCGATCGCGTATGCAGCAGCGGGAATCTCGATATCATCCGATCCCCTCCTGTATGCCGGTTCCTGGCAGGGAGTTGGTTTGGGTCTGTCCAACAGCAGGACTCCGTCCGCCGTCATCCCCGCTCTCCTGAACGCGATGGCGCTCCGGGTTCGCGTCTGCTCTCCGTCCCCTGTGAGGCAACCGGGGGAGGATACTTTTTTCGTAAAGTACGGACACTACAGAGTGTATTGGATGCAGATCCCCATCGGGGACGCTATCGGGGAGGAGGACCATGCACGAGGCCCGGCTGTACCATAAGGGGGAAGGAGACGCCGTCACCTGCGCACTCTGTGCGCACCGCTGCGTGATCAGGGAGGGCAGGCATGGGGTGTGCGGGATACGGATCAACCGGGGCGGCACCCTCTACGCGGCGGCGTACGGCAGAATCTCCGCCGAGGCGGTCGATCCTATCGAGAAGAAGCCGCTCTTCCACTTCCTCCCCGGAACCCTATCCTACTCCCTGGGTTCCGTGGGATGCAACTTCCGCTGCGAGCACTGCCAGAACTGGCGCATATCGCGCTCGAATCTCGCAGACGGAATCCTGCGAGACCTGGCCCCGGAGGAGGGCGTGGCACGGGCCCTGGAATACGGGTGCCGGAGCATCTCGTGGACGTACAACGAACCGGCGATCTGGCACGAGTATCCCCTGGACATGGGCACGCTGGCGAAGGAGCGGGGTCTCGCCACGGTCTATGTGACGAACGGCTACATCACCGAGGAGGGGCTGCGGGAGATCTCGAGCATGCTCGATGCCTACCGCGTGGATCTGAAGTCCTTCTCCGACGACTTCTACCGCAAGATCTGCGGTGCGCACCTCCAGCCGGTCCTCGACTCCACCGTGCTGGCAAAGGAGCTCGGGATGCACGTCGAGACCGTCACCCTGGTCATTCCCGGCCTGAACGACTCTCCCGAGGAGGCCGAACGCCTGATCCGCTGGGTGATCGAGAACCTGGGTCCGGATACCCCGATGCACTTCACGCGGTTCCACCCGCAGTACAAGATGACGGACCGGTTCGCCACGCCGGTGAAGACGCTTGAGAAGATCTACGATCGTGCCCGCGAGCTGGGGCTGCATTACCCATACATCGGCAACGTGGCCGGGCACCCTTACGAGCATACGTACTGCCCCGTCTGCGGCGAGAAGGTCGTCGAGCGGAACGGTTTTTCGATTCGCTACCTGGCCATGGACGATGGACGGTGCACCGCCTGCGGAGAGGACATCCCCTATGTCGCCCCCCGTTAAGTTTCTCACCGACCGGATGCTCGGGACGCTCACCCGATACCTGCGGTTCATGGGGTACGATACCCGGAGCGCCAACTCTCTGAAGGAGGGGAACCGCACGGAGGATACGCTCCTCCTCGCCCTCGCGCGGGAAGAAGGGCGGATCCTGCTGACGAGAGACCGGGAGCTGGCGCGGAGAGGCGGGGATCGGGCTGTCCTGCTCGATTCCGCGGACGCGATCGAGCAGGTCCGCCAGCTGGCAGCGCTCGGGCTGATCCGCACCAGACTCTCCCTGACGCGGTGCTCCCTCTGCAACACGGTGCTGCGCCCGGCGACCGCCGCGGAGGTGGAGGGGGCCCCCTACGCACCCCGTGACCGCCCCGATCTCGAGTACTTCTGGTGCGGGCGCTGCCGGAAACTCTACTGGATGGGTTCGCACTGCGACAATCTCAACCGCCGCCTGAACGCCATCGAGTACGGAATCCTGGAGGACACCGGCGTCCCCTGAGGAGACGCGGAAGGGCTGCGCGCAGGATCCATTCGCTCGGCTGCATCGGATATCGGCTCCTTCGGCGATGGGCAGCGGCCGGAGACCGCGCTGGATGCCTTCCCCCGGAAGTTCGTCCATACGGGTGGCCGCGGCAGGCAGAGATTCCGCCGGGCGGTGGGGATTGCGATGCGGCAGAGCACGGTCTACGATTTTACTTTCTGGGCAGAAGAGGTGCCTGACGGGGGATACCCCAGCAGCGGGAGAGGGAGGTTCGGCTCGGTCGAGGTGCTCTCCCGACGGCCCTCCACCGCCTGTGGCTGTCCTGGGAGGTTGTCACCTCCCCCTGCCGATCTTCTCCAGGGCCTTCTTCGCCTCCATCACCACGGCGGGATCGGGATCGGCTTCCGCCCGTTCCAGGGCGTCCCGCCCCCGCTCGTCCCCGATCCTTCCCAGGGCCCAGGCGGCGTTCTTCCGCACGTCGCTCTTCCCGTCCCGCAGGGCTTCCGCGAGGGGGCCGACTGCGCGTGCGTCCCCAATCCTTCCCAGGGCCCAGGCCGCTCCCCTGCGGAGCCAGTGGCTCCCGCCCTTCAGAGCGGCGATCAGCGGCGCGACCGCGCGCGGATCGCCGATCTTCCCCAGGGCTTCCGCCGCCTTCCACTGCACGTCCGCATAGGGATCGTCGAGAACCTCGATCAGCGGCTCCACGGCCCGGGGATCGCGGAGGTCTCCCAGCGCCTCCGCAGTCCTCCAGCGGATGTTGAGCTGGGGGTGGAAGAGGTACGGGATCAGCACTTCGACCGTGTCCGCTCCCCCGCTCTCTTCGGCTCCCGGCGGTTCCGCCCTCTCGTCCGTTGGATCTGCCATGATGCTCCCTGCCAGGGAGTTCCCCCTCCGAGGGTTTAAGGGTTCTGCCCCGCGGCGGTCTCGCGTCCTGCATGTGCGGGCTGCCTGGCGGCATTCGAACTGCTCCGGGAGCGGTATCTCGGAGCAGAGCGCCTCTGCGCATGGCGCACGTACTCGCAGGGCGTTCGCCTCGAAATGCAGAATTCTGTTCCCGCGGCAGAAGGGCTACGGCCCATTCGCGGTGGGCGAAACGACCCGCGCTTTCTCCCGTTTCGAATACAGACGGGGACCTGTGAATGGACACGGCGATCGGGATGCGGCCCCGGGCGGGCAGATGGCGCAGGAGATAGAGAGTGCAGAATGCCATCGATATTCCCCGCACGGGCACCGCCAAGTCGTCAACGGGCTGTCAGGGATCGGGCAGGGATGGATCGAGATCCGATGGACCGAAACCTGCGGGGAGTGCGGTGGAGCATCTCACGGGCAAAGGGGGCGGTATTCACCCTGATGCGGGCGTACAATCCCTGTCCCGTCCAGGAAGCCCGGCGGGAGAACCGAAAGATCCGCACTCGCAGGGAGCCGGCGATCTCCGCTGCCGACCGGGGATGATGCGGCACCATGCCGGAAGGGAAGAGAAGGCGTCGTGCCCGAGGGGGAATGGGATCTGACGGCCCCCATCGGCTCGACGGGGCGGCGCGCGCCTTCGAGGAGGGCGGAGATCGGTTGCCGCCGCTCTTCTCCCGTCCCCCCCTGCGCACAGGGACCCTCGGGATGGGGGGTTCCGGTGCCTCGCGCGACGGCCACGGACCCGACGGGGGGCATCTCCCGGGGGTATAACCGTTTCTTCCCGATGCCCGAATCGCGCACTTCCGAGCGTCGGGAGAGGCGGACATTTTCCGGCATCCCCTTTCATCCGCATGCAGGGGGAGATGCCAGAATGCCGCAGCAGTTCTGTCGAACTCTCCATCGGAGACGGATCCCGATCCGGGACGGGCGGTTGATCCGCAGGCGATCACGTGGACGGGGAGGGGACGATTCCCCGGTATACTGCTATTCCGTCCTGGCCTGCCGCGTATCCGTCCTGGAGAGGAGGACCTCCCGAAACCGGGGGACGGGCCGACCGCGCCGGAGTAACCAGTTTTCCCTCCGATCCCGCTGTGCGGATCGATTCCCGGGGAAGAAGAAATGTTTTTCATTCTCAGGGTTGAAGCTCTCGCGTACCTGCGTTCCGCAGGCTTGACGGATCGCGATGTCGGTATCGCCTCGAAAGCCGGGAGAGGGATCCCCTCGGGCTGGGAAGGGGGAGAAGGCGCATTATACTCCCGAGGAAGTGGATCGCATCGTTCTCGAGCGGACCGCAGAACTCCAAAGAGAGATCGAAGCACTGCGGGAGGAGGTTTCACAGCGAGACCGCGAGAACGAAGTCCTGCAGAAGAATGTAGTAAAATACCGGCTGATTGCGGATTTCACCTACGATTGGGAGGAGTGGCGCGCCCCCGATGGTTCGCTTGTATACATTTCGCCGTCCTGCGAGCGCATAACAGGGTATTCCGCCGCCGAGTTTTATGCCGATCCGATGCTGATGCCCAAGATCGTCCATCCCGAGGATCGGGAGATCTGGGAGAGGCATCGATCGGCTGGACACCTCGACCAGAGGGACTCCAGTCAGATGGAATTCCGCATCGTCACGAGGGGTGGGGAGACGAGATGGATCAGCCACTACTGCCAGCAGGTCGTGTCTGCCGATGGAGAAGTCCTGGGGAGGCGTATCAGCCAGCGCGACAGCACTGTGCGCAAACAGGCAGAAGAGGCGCTTCGAAAGGCGAATGCATACCATCGGGGTTTGATCGAGGCGAGTCTGGATCCTCTCGTCACCATCAGCCCGGAAGGCATGATCACCGATGTCAATGCGGCAACGGTTCAGGTTACCGGCGTTCCCCGCAAGGAACTGCTCGGCACCGACTTCTCGAAGTACTTCACGGATCCCGAGAAGGCGAAAGCCGGATACGAGAAGGTGTTCCGCGACGGCTCCGTAACCAATTACGAACTGGAGTTCCGTCATAAAGAGGGGCGCACCACTCCCGTCCTCTACAATGCATCCATCTTCCGGGACGAACCGGGAGGAGCTGCGAGCGTTTTTGCGGCGGCACGCGATATGACCGCACAGAAGAGGGCGGAACAGGCGTTGATGAAGGCGTATAACGAGCTGGAGGACCGGGTCAGGGAACGGACGGCGGAACTCGAGCGTTCCAATACCCGCCTCCAGATCGAGATCGAAGAGCGCAAACAGGTCGAGGAAGCCATGGAGCGCTATGCAGCGAACCTGAAACGGTCCAACGAGGACCTGGAGCGGTTCGCCTACGTCGCCAGCCACGACCTGCAGGAACCCCTGCGGGCGATCGTCAGTTACGCCCAGCTCCTGGAGCGGCGGTACAAGGGGAGGCTGGACAGGGATGCCGACGAGTTCATCCACTACATCGTGGACGGGGGTAAACGGATGCAGGCGCTCATCCTGGACCTGCTGGAGTTCTCCCGTGTCAATACCCGGGGGGGCGAGTTTCGTCCCACGGAGGTCGGGAGGGTCGTGGAGAGTGCCCTTGCCTTCCTCCCGTCGAAGGCCCTGGAGGATGCCGCATCGATCACGTACGATGCGCTCCCGACGGTCATGGCCGACGCCATCCAGCTCCAGCAGGTCTTCCAGAATCTGATCAGCAACGCCATCAAGTTCAGAAAACCCGATGTCCCCCCCAAAATTCACATCTCTGCCCAGGAGAAGAATGGCATGGTCCAGTTCTCGGTCGCGGACAACGGCATCGGGATCGAGCCGCAGTACTTCGACCGGATTTTCGTCATCTTCCAGCGGCTGCACCGCCCGGATCAGTACGAGGGGACCGGCATCGGGCTCGCCATCATAAAACGCATTATCGAGCGGCACGGAGGACGGATCTGGGTGGAGTCGGAGGTGGGGAAGGGCTCCACCTTCCACTTCACCCTGCCGGCGGCAAAGAGCGGCCCGTCCCCCGGAACCGCCCTGCAAACGAGAGGGTGAACCGGGCCCCATGCCCTATCCATCCCGGCCGTTCCCGAACCGTTCCGGGCGCCGGGGTGAACGGCTGGACACTCCGCCGCCTTTTTTCCAACGTCACTGCATGACGGATCCGGGGCTCTGTCCCCCCTGCCCTCGTGCACGATCCAGGCATCGCGTTTCGCCGCTCCGATCACCGTATCCTCTCGCCGTACTGTGTCCGTGCAGAGACATGACGACGGGATCACAGGCAGCTGCATCCCGATGGGCTGCCCCCTCCCCCCATCGTATCCCTTCATCCTTCTCGCGGCGCGGATCGGGAGTCCCCGTTGCCCCCCGGAAAAAGGGCATGCCAGTGATCAAGACCGCTGCGCTGTGCAGCCCCCTCGAGAAGCCAAACCTATCCTCCCCGAATTCCGTGGGATCGCGTGCCGATTCCCAGGACTCCGGCAGCAGATGCACCCGATATTCCCCGCTCCGATCTCCGCCGCTGCAATAGCCTGGCATCGGGGATGATCGGCTGAAAAAGTCGCCTCTGCGGACGACCGGCATCGCGGAAGAGACCGTTCAACCGGGGCAGATACGGACCTGCACAGGGGAGTCGTATCCGGCGGTTCCAGTCAGCACCCACCCACACGGGATTCACGAACGGGCAATTCGCCTGCCCATGCATCCCGTACGGCAGAAGCGGCGGTATGGGGGTCGGCGGAACCGTCAATCCCTGTCCGCGTTTGATTTTCAAAACGAGTGCTGCTATGGGGATTTGAACCCCAGTCTTCGGCGTGAAAGGCCGAAATGATTGGCCGAGCTACACTATAGCAGCTTGAATTATATTTATTTCTCGTATCTGGATAAATAGGTTGCGGGCTCCTGCGGCTTCTGGATGCGCCGGGCGTTCTCCGATCCGGTTACGCCGCCATCCGCCGTCATTCCTCCCGGCGCAGCTGCCGGATGCGGGGGTCGCGCGCGTTCTCCGGTGCCGGGCGGTGCTGCTCCGGAGGGGTCTCCTCAACGCCCTCCGTCCGGGCGACTGAAGGGAGCGTGAAGAAGAACGTCGATCCGACACCGGGTTCGGACTCGACCCAGATCCGCCCGCCGTGCCGCTCCACGATCCGCTTGCAGATGGAGAGGCCGATACCGGTGCCTGGATACTGGGAGCGGTGGTGCAGCCGCTGGAAGATCGTGAATATCCGGTCGAAGTACTGCGGCTCGATCCCGATCCCGTTGTCCGCGACCGAGAACACCCATTCGCCGCCGTCCTGCCGGGCCGCTATATGGACCCGCGGCGGTACGCCCTCCCGCCGGAACTTGAGCGCGTTCTCGAGCAGGTTCTGGAAGACCTGCGAGAGCTGCGTGGCGTCCGCCATGACGGTCGGGAGGGGATCGTGCACGATCTCGGCGCCGACATCCTCGATGCGGAGGCGCAGGCTGTCGGTGACCGCTCCGAGGATCTCTCCCGGCTGCGTCGGGCGGAACGGCTGACCGCGGGAGGCGATTCTCGAGAACTCCAGCAGGTCCAGGATGAGCGCCTGCATCCGTGTCGTCCCCTCGACGATGTAGCCGATGAACTCGTCGGCATCGGGATCGAGGCGGTCGCTGTAGCGCCGCGCGAGCAGCTGCGCGTAGTTCTTGATGTTGCGGAGCGGCTCCTGCAGGTCGTGGCTGGCGACGTAGGCGAACCGCTCCAGATCCTCGTTGGACCGTTTCAGGTTGTCCGCGTACTCCTTGAGCACCTTCTCCGTCCGCATGCGATCGCGGATGTCGATACCCACGAGGAGGCGGGTCCCGTCGAAGAGGTTCATCGTCGTCCAGGAACTCTCGACGGGGCTGCCGTCCTTTGCCGCCACGGACAGTTCGTGCCACCCCGGATCCTCGGACTGCATCAGGTGCACGGCGATCTCGCGGTCCTGCGGAACGGCGCTCCGGACCAGCAGATCGCCCTCCGCCACGTCGTCCTCCGACCAGCCCAGGACGGATCTGAACTCGTTGTTCACAAGGAACCTGCCGAGATGGGGATCGTAGTAAGTGAGCATCACCGGGACCGTGTCCACGATCGCCCGCAGAAGTTCCCGCTGCGCGAGCAGCGTTCTCTCCGCCTGCTTCTGCTCCGTGATGTCGTGTATCGTGCCGAGAATGCGCGAGGCGCCGCCTCTGTCATCCCGGACCGTTTCCCACTTCTCACGGACGAAACGGATCCGCCCGTCCGATCGCCGAACGATGCGGTGCTCCAGTACACCCTCCCGCTCCCCTCCCCGATACGCGGCGTCGACGGCTGCCCCATCCTCCGGGTGAACCCGATCCAGGAACGCCGCGTACGACCCGTCGAACTCCCGCGGGCTCACCCCCAGGATGCGGCACGCCTCGTCGGACAGGGTCAGGCGGCTGCGGGCAGAATCCATCTCCCAGCTTCCGAAGTGGGCTATCTCCTGGGCTTTCTTCAGGCGGTTCTCGCTCTCCCGCAGAGCCCGTTCGGCCTTCTGGAGTTCATCGAGATTGTTCCGCAGCTCCTCCTCGTTCGCCGCCAGCACATCGTATGCCCGGTTCAGTTCCTGGTTCTTGCTCACCAGCTCCTGTTCGATGCGATTGCGTTCGTCCGCGTAGCGGATGGAGCGCACGAGCGAAGCGCCGCTCATCTGCCCCTTCACGAGGTAGTCCTGGGCCCCCTCCTGGAGGGCATGGACGCCGGTCTCCTCGTCGTCCAGCCCCGTCAGCACCACGAGGGGTATGTCAGGGGCATGCATCTTGACAGTTCTGACGGTATCCACTCCCTGGCTGTCGGGGAGCCCGAGGTCGAGGAGGATGAATCCGATCCCGCCCCTGTGCAGGAGGGTGAGCGCCGATGCGAGATCTCCCGCGTGGACGAACTGAAACGACGGATGATCCCAGAGCAGCTCGTGAATCAGCGCAACATCGGCGGGATTGTCCTCGATCACCAGGATCCGCATGTTCACTCTCCGCAGCGGAGCGGAAGCGTCACGATGGAGAACCAGAACTCCTCGATGGACTTGACGATCTCGATGAACTCTCCGAACTTGACGGGTTTCTTGATGTAGCAGTTGGCGTGCAGGCGGTAGGACTCGCAGATATCCCGCTCGTCCTCGGAGACGGTCATCACCACGACCGGGATGTGGGAGAGGTTCGGATCTTTTTTGATCTCCGCGAGCACCTCCCGCCCGTTCTTCCTGGGCAGGTTCAGGTCGAGAAGGACCAGATCAGGTCGGGGCATCGCGGCATACCGCCCCCGTCTGGAGAGGAAGTCCATCGCCGCCTCCCCGTCCATGACAACGTGCAGGTTGTTCATCAGCTTGCTGTCCAGCAGCGCCTCCTGCGTCAGGGCGATGTCCGCCGGGCTGTCCTCGACGAGCAGGATCTCGACAGGTCGCGGCAGTTCTTTGCTTTCCGGTTGTTTCAAGCTTTCACCTCCTTTTGGCAGGGAATCGTGAAGAAGAACGTCGATCCGACACCGGGTTCGGACTCGACCCAGATCCGCCCGCCGTGCCGCTCCACGATCCGCTTGCAGATGGCGAGCCCGATGCCGGTCCCTTCGTACTCCCCCCGGGCATGCAGCCGCTGGAAGATGACGAAGATCCGATCCTGGTGCCGGGGGTCGATCCCGATACCGTTGTCGCGGACCGAGAATCTCCAGGCATACCCCTCCCGCGTGGCGGAGACGTGAATGCACGGTACAGTCTCCGGCTTCTGGAACTTCAGGGCGTTTCCCACCAGGTTCTGGAACACCTGCGTGATCTGCGTCCTGTCGGCGACGACCTCAGGGAGCGGATCCCGTGTGATAATGGCATTCGTGTCCTTGATGGAAGTTCGGAGGTTCAAAAGAGCCTGATCGAGCACCATGTTCGTATCTATCGGCCCGAACTCGCGGGCCTGGGTCTGGACCCGGGAGTATGCGAGCAGGTCCTGGATCACCTGCTGCATGCGGTTCGTGCCGTCCATGATAAAGTGGATGTACCTGTCGGCTCGTTCATCCAGCTCTCCTTTGTATCGTTTCTCAAGCAGTTCGGTGAAACCGGAGATCGCCCGGAGCGGCTCCTGCAGGTCGTGGCTGGCGACGTAGGCGAACTGCTGGAGTTCCAGATTCGACCTTTCGAGTTCCTCGCTCTTCTTCATCAGTTCCTCCGCCGTCGCTTTGTGTCCGGCGATCTCCCGCTCCAGGTGACGGTTGGCCTCGAGCAGCTCGGCGGTCCGCTCCTTGACCCGGTCGTCCAGCTCGTTGTACGCCTTCATCAGGGCATCTTCTGCCCGCTTGCGTTCGGTGACGTCGCGCGCGGCGGCAAACACCCCGGTAACCTGACCGGATTCGTCTTTAAAGACTGTTGCGTTGTAGAGCACCGGTGTTGTCTTCCCGTTCCGGTGGCGGATCCAGAGCTCGTAGTCGGTCACCGAACCGTCCCGGAACACCTGTTCGTAGCCGGCCTTCGCCCTCTCCGGTTCCGTGAAGTACCGAGAGAAGTCGGTCCCGATCAGTTCCTCCCGGCTGAATCCCGTTGCCCGCACTGTCGCCTCGTTGACGTCGGTGATCGTGCCCTCAGCGCTGATCGTGACGAGCGGGTCCAGGCTCGCCTCGATCAGGCTGCGGGTGTAAGCGTACGCACGCCGGATGGTCCCTTCGGCTCTCTTCTGCGCGGTGATGTCGCGGGCTGCCGCGAAGACGCCCGAGACGTTCCCCATCTCGTCCCGGTACACCGTCGCGTTGTAGAGGACCGGGGTGATCCTCCCGTTCCGGTGGCGAATCTCGAGTTCGTAGTCCATCACGGAGCCGTCGCGGAACACCTTCTCGTACCCGGCTTTCGCCTTCGCGGGGTCGGTGAAGTAGTTCGAGAAGTCGGTGCCGATCAGTTCCTCCCGGGTGAAACCGGTAACTCTCACGGTCGCGTTGTTCACGTCGTTGATCGTGCCGTCGGGATTGATCGTGACGAGCGGGTCCAGGCTCGCCTCGATCAGGCTGCGGTTGTAGGCTATCGATGCCTGCAGTGCCTCTTCCGCTTTTTTACGGTCCGTGATGTCGATCCCCATCTCCAGGATGAGGGGGGACCCGTCCGCATCCTGAAACGGGAAGTCGAAAATGTCATAATTGCGCCCGTCCGGGCCTGTCCACTCCCACCGGTGAGGTTGCCCGCTCTTGAGCACCGTGAACGTCTCGCAGGTCTCGCAGGGCTCGCTGCGCCCGAACAGGTACTCGTAGCATCGCCGACCGTTGGACTCCCCGAAGCGATCCCGGAAGAAACGGTTGGCAAGCGGCACATGGTAGTCCGGCGTCAGCAGCACCAGGTAGGCCGGCAGCGCCTCCAGCACATCGAAGAACCGCTGCCGTTCGGCGTTCAGCGCGCGCTCCATCTGCTTCCATCCGACGATCTCCGCGCGCAGGGTTTCGATCAGCCGCTCGAGATCCGCGATCTTCCCGACTCCGCGCGTACCCGTACCATCCTCTGCCTCCCTGATCGATCGAGCGGTCCGCTTTCGAGCCTCAGGGACGTGCTGCGCCTTCTCCGATCGGTTCGATACGGCGGATGCATCGCGGGTATCCGTTCCATCTTCTGTGCGGGGGACTTCTCGGGGCGGGGTCTCTGGTGTATCCGACATGGTGCATCGAGATAGAATGATTATTTCGGTAGAGCATTTCTTTTAACGACCCATATACGTTTCTGCAGGACAGCAGATTGCACCGCTGTGCCAGTGCATCGATTCCCCCCGGGCGATCGGAGCATGACGCATGCATCCGACCCGGCGCGGAGCTCCACGCCAGTCCCGTCCCGCAGGACGCTTCGCCGCCGCGGATTCTGCGGCACCGTCTGCCGTGCAGTGCGGAGGTGTGTCTCTCCCCGGGCGAGAACACATGCCCCTCACATCTGCGATCCCGCTTCTTCGGGCTGGATGCCGTGGCAGCCCCGGGTACAGCAGGGAAAGCCCTTGCGATCGCAGCGGGGATAGGGGGCAGAAGATTCGGACGCATGCCTCCGGGTCCCGCGGGATTGCCGGCCGTTGCATACAGGTGCCCCCAACAATGCGCAGAGCCGATATCAGAATGTTATTTAAATATTCCTATTTTATTGATCGCTTTGCAATATGTCGATTCGCTTACATCTGGCAAATTTTACTGCGGAATGCAGTTATAGAAATGATATTAATTTTATTATTTTTATATTAATATTATATACTGCGAGTAAAAGACGAAGAGGGCAGGTGCGACCATGATGAATGGACACACACCAGATTGGCAACCGGAGAACGCTGCCCTTCGGCAGACCGCTTCCACCGGAACCAACCAGAAACGGCACCAGACAGCCCGCTCTCCGAGGCGGATGCTGGCACTCTTCGGCATACTCCTCCTGGGATTCGGCTGCTGTGTCACCGGCATCGCCAGTGCAGCCGATGCAGTCGGCGCGACAGCTGCACCGGATGCGGCAGACTCATCCGGCAATGTCTCCAGCGCCGCCGAGACCTACGGCGCGGAGTCCAACCCCACCGGCAACCCGATCGGGGGGGGTGCGGGGTATTCGGACATCTATACGCAGAACGATCCCCGCGTGGACTACGTGGTCCGCACGCTCGCTGAACTGCGGTCGGCCCTCTCCACGGCGACTGCCGGCGACGTCATCTTCATTCCGGGCGGTGTCACGATCGACACCTCCTCGGTGCAGAGCGGACTCACCATTCCGGCCGGCGTGACGCTGGCCAGCGACCGCGGCTACAACGGGTCGCCCGGCGGGCGCATCTACCACCCCCGCCAGTCCGGCTGGAGCACCAGCAGCCACGCGATCGCCCTCAAGGCCGGCGGCAACAACGTGCGGCTGACGGGCGTGCGGCTGGAAGGGACCGACACGATGGTCTCGCCGCGGACCCTGCCCATGTCGGGCGGGATCAGTTCCAACGGCTACCGCATCATCGTGGACAACTGCGAGATCAGCGGATTCTCCTACTTCGGCGTCAGCGCCAGTGCGGGAGCCTCCAACTACGGCTACATCCACCACAACTTCATCCACCACTGCCAGGCGGACGGCTACGGCTACGGCGTGCTCAACGGCGGGACCACCCTGATCGAGGCCAACCTCTTCCGGTACACGCGCCACGCCATCGCCGACGGCGGGAGCACCTCGCACTTCTACGAGGCCCGCTACAATATCGTCGAGCCGTCCAACACCCACCACATCTTCGACATGCACGGAGAAGGGAGCACCTACTGCGGCTCGATGTACGTCCACCACAACACCTTCAAGGACACCGTACAGCCCGCAGCCCGGCTCCGGGCGGTGCCGCAGAAGACGGCCTACTTCGACCACAACTGGTTCTGGAAGACCAATGCACCTTCCGTCCAGCAGAAGAACGGAAACGGCAACATCGTGATCGTCCAGAACATGGTCGGACCCTCGCGGGAGATCCAGGAGACCTCCCCGATCGATCTGGTCGCCACATCCGCGCACCCCATCCCCGGAAAGACGAGCATCGCCAGGACGCCGTGTCCGGCGCCTCTGCCGGCACTCGACCCGACCACCCCTGCGGTGAACGTCTCAGCCACGGGGGCTGCCGAACCCGTCCCCACGCTGAACCAGACCTCGAGCCAGACCGTCACCCCCGCACCGGCTTCGACGCCAGTCGCGGCCGCTCCGTGATCCCGTCGTTCGGAAGCCTGAAGTCCCGTTCCAGCGGGGATCGATCCTTTTTTTTCCTGTTTGACGGACGGCACGCAGGAGACTGTTTCAGTCATCGGTTCTGCCTCGAACGGTGCCGCTTCAGCGATGGCGTTATTGCCGGGCATGCACTGGGGGGAAACCATCTGCCGGGACAGGATTTGGGGGGGAGACGGATCGGACGTGGGTCCGTCTCCCGTGAATCGTTCCACACAAGCAGGGATTCGGGGCGGCGCCCCCTACCCGCGATTGGTTCGGATCCCCTCCTGCGCTCCCCCGACCTCCGAACAGATGCACCTGCACCCCGCAGAAACGGCAGGGACGGGAGCGGTATCGCGGCGCCCCACACTCCCCGTTCCGTCACCGTGGGAGAGTCCGGGGGATCCGCGCACTCTCGTGCCCCCCGGCTCGCCGGCGAGATCTGGCGTACCTGCAGGGTGCAATCTTTTCCCGAGGTGCTTTGAGGCCATTTTTCGCCGACGGGGCCGCTGCGACCTCCAACCACAAATTATAATTAATGATCATGTAGATTTATACAGGTATCAGCAATAGCTTAACGATGTTTGGGGATATGCATGGCGAACAACTTTGATGTCAGACTGGTCGAGGAGACGCGATACTACTCTCCCGATCCTCAGTATCGAAAGGCTGCCTGGGTGCAGGACTACGAGGAGACATATCGCGGATTCCTCGAAGACCCCGACGCATTCTGGGATCGGGCGGCCCGGGAGCTGGACTGGTTCGCGCCCTACGAGAGGGTGAAGGACTGGCAGTATCCGCAT